>NZ_DFME01000120.1:0-239 GCF_002375605.1 Hyphomonas sp. UBA3601
TGGATGCGGGGCTTTTTCTTTCGCGGCACAGTTTCGCCGCCAAATCACCCCGGTCTCTCCCCGCCCAAAATCGGAACGCCCTGCGCGACAACGCGTTTCCCTTTTACCTATGTTAAACAGGAGAGACTTCATGGGACGGGTAACGCCCCTTAACAAAACTGCTTCAGACGACCCGTGGATTGCGCCAGATGATCGCGCGATCCGTGAAAGGATCCGCGCCTGGTACAGCTGTTGGCCGC
>NZ_DFME01000120.1:428-10844 GCF_002375605.1 Hyphomonas sp. UBA3601
CCTGGTACAGCTGTTGGCCGCAAGGCCATGCCGACCGAGAAGCCATACCCCTCACAGGCTCTGGGTGTATCCGCCTGCTTAGTGATTTTGGCAGCGACGTCGCGATAAGCCAAAACCTTGCCCAATATCGTCAGCTTTGGCAGCCGGTTTTGGAAGACACGTTCAAGCGCTGGCATATCAACATCGTATCCGCGATCAATTTGCGCCGCACCCAAGACATGGCCGCCGCAAACTTCTTCACCGAGCTGAGCGGCATCACCCATGAAGACGGGGTGATGAACCAGACGCAGGCAGTTTCTCAAATCTGGGAGAAAATCACAGGTGGGTGGCACCTGGTTCATGAGCATTCGACTGTCCATAATGGAGCGCTCTGAGCTTGCAGCCTGATCGCCCCGCGACGGTCAATTGCAGCTAATAACGGAAACCCACCCCTTTAGTCTTGCCCCCGCCCCCGACTCCCAGCTATGGAGCAGCCGTTTGGCCGGTAGGAGAAAAGCAACATGCCGAAGCGCACGGATATCCGCTCTATCCTGGTTATTGGTGCCGGTCCGATCATCATCGGGCAGGCTTGCGAGTTCGACTATTCCGGCGTGCAGGCGATCAAAGCGCTGAAAAGCGAAGGCTACCGGGTGATCCTGGTCAATTCGAACCCGGCAACGATCATGACCGATCCAGAGCTCGCTGACGCAACCTATATCGAGCCCATCCTGCCGGAAGTTGTCGAAAAGATTATCGAGGCTGAAAAGCCGGATGCCCTGCTCCCGACCATGGGTGGCCAGACCGCACTCAATTGCGCGCTGGACCTCCACTATGCCGGCATCCTCGAAAAGCATGGCGTGGAGCTGATCGGCGCAAAGGCCGAAGCCATCGAGATGGCCGAAGACCGCAAGCTGTTCCGCGAAGCGATGGATCGGCTCGGTCTTGAAAATCCCCGCGCCGCCATCATCGCGTCTCCGAAGAGTGAAGACGGCAAATATGATCGGATCGAAGGCCTGAAGCGCGCCATGGCCGCGCTGGACGAAGTTGGCCTGCCCGCCATCATCCGCCCGGCCTTCACGCTCGGCGGCACCGGTGGCGGCGTTGCGTACAATGTCGAAGAGTATGAAGAAATTTGTCGGTCCGGTCTTGCTGCCTCCCCCATGGCGCAGATCCTGGTCGATGAAAGCCTGCTGGGCTGGAAAGAATACGAGATGGAAGTGGTCCGCGACACAGCGGACAATGCCATCATTATCTGTGCCATCGAGAATATCGACCCGATGGGCGTCCATACTGGCGACTCCATCACGGTCGCGCCGGCGCTGACGCTGACCGACAAGGAATACCAAATCATGCGGAACGCCTCGATCGCGGTGCTCCGCGAGATTGGCGTAGAGACGGGCGGATCTAACGTCCAGTTCGCGGTCAACCCCGCGGATGGCCGCCTCGTCGTGATTGAGATGAACCCGCGTGTGTCGCGCTCCTCTGCGCTTGCCTCGAAAGCCACCGGTTTCCCGATTGCCAAGATCGCCGCAAAACTGGCCGTGGGATACACGCTAGATGAACTGGACAATGACATCACGGGTGTCACTCCTGCCTCGTTCGAACCGACAATTGACTATGTTGTCACCAAGATACCGCGCTTTGCCTTCGAGAAGTACAAGGGCGCCGACCCCGTACTGACCACGGCGATGAAATCCGTCGGCGAAGCCATGGCGATTGGTCGCTCATTCCAGGAAAGTCTGCAGAAGGCCCTGTGCTCATTGGAGACCGGCCTGTCCGGGCTTGATGATATCGCATTCGACACAGAAGCTGATTTGCGCACGGCGCTCGGCGTACCGACACAGGACCGCTTGCGCGTGGTGGCGCAAGCCCTGCGTCAGGGTCTATCCGTGGACGAAGTTCATCAAATCACCTCTATCGAGAAATGGTTCCTGCGCCAGATCGCTGAACTGATGGAGGTTGAAGCTGGCATCCTGAAGGATGGCCTGCCTGACGACCATGAAGGCATGCTGCGCCTGAAGATGCTCGGCTTCTCTGACAAGCGCCTCGGCAAGCTGGCCGGCAAGGGCGAAGCGGAAATCCGCAATGCACGCCACGGCCTCGGCGTGCGCCCGGTCTACAAACGTATCGATACATGCGCAGCCGAGTTTGCCGCGAAGACCCCCTACCTTTACTCCACCTATGAACAGCCCGTGTTCGGCGCCGACGAAGCTGAATGCGAAGCGCTGCCATCAGATCGCAACAAGGCGATCATCCTTGGGGGCGGCCCCAACCGGATCGGTCAGGGCATCGAGTTTGACTATTGCTGCTGTCATGCCGCATTCGCGATGGATGACATCGGCATCGAGTCCATCATGGTCAATTGCAATCCGGAAACGGTGTCCACGGACTATGATACATCTGACCGGCTCTATTTTGAGCCGTTGACGGAAGAACATGTTCTGGAGATTATCCACAAAGAGCAATCGGCCGGCACGCTGAACGGAGTGATCGTACAATTCGGCGGCCAAACGCCACTGAAACTCGCCAACACGCTTGACCAGGAAAACGTGCCAATTCTTGGCACCAGCCCGGCCTCCATCGACCTCGCCGAAGACCGTGAGCAATTTGCAGCCCTGCTCGACGTTCTTGGCATCCAGCAAGCACCGTCCCGCACGGCCCGCTCTGTCGAAGAAGCCGAAATCAAAGCCAACGAGATCGGGTATCCGGTCATGCTGCGACCCTCCTTCGTGCTGGGCGGCCGGGCCATGGAAATCGCCCGCAATGATGAAGACCTGCGCAAATTTGCTGCCGAAGCCCTGAGCGTCGCCAAGGATTCCGGCGATGCGTCGCTATTCATTGACCGATATTTGTCCGATGCGATCGAGGTGGATGTGGACGCGCTGTGCGATGGCGAGAATGTGCACGTCGCCGGCATCATGGAACATATCGAAGAAGCAGGTGTGCATTCGGGCGATTCCGCCTGTGCCCTGCCGCCCTATACGCTTTCGCCTGCACTTCAGGGGCGCCTCGCCGAGCAAACGATTGCCCTTGCCCGCGCATTGAAAGTACGCGGCCTGATCAATATTCAGTTCGCCGTCAAGGATGACGAAATCTACGTGCTGGAAGCCAATCCCCGCGCCAGTCGGACCGTACCATTCGTTGCAAAAGCCGTTGGTGCCCCGATTGCCGGAATTGCGGCCAAGGTAATGGCGGGCATGAGCCTGACAGAATTCGACCTGACCCAGGCCAATCCTCGGCGCGTGGCGGTGAAAGAGGCGGTGTTCCCATTCGCCCGCTTCCCCGGTGTGGACCCGCAACTCGGCCCGGAGATGCGGTCGACCGGCGAAGTCATGGGCTGGGATGATGATTTCGGCATGGCCTTCCTGAAAAGTCAGCTTGGCGTCGGGGTCCATCTTCCAGACTCAGGAACGGTATTCGTGTCTCTGCGAGATTCCGACAAGAAGGCCATCGTTCCGGCGATTCGAAAGCTTACGGAGTTCGGATTCTCGATCCTCGCCACCGCCGGAACAGCTGCCTTTCTGGAGGCTGAAGGCCTGAAAGTGAGCCGGATCAACAAGGTTCTCGAAGGCCAGCCGCACATTCTGGACGCCATGATCAATGGCAACGTGCAATTGGTTTTCAACACGACCGAAGGTGCAGCATCGCTTGCAGATTCCGCATCCATTCGCCGGACTGCCGTAAACCGCAAGATACCGTATTTCACAACTCTGGCCTCCTCGATTGCCTCGGTGCAGGCCATTGAGAGTATGAAAGACCGGGAAATCTCGGTGCGCGCCTTGCAATCGGCCTGATCAGCCCCACTTGACGCCATTACCAATTAAGACAACGATTTTGCCGCCAACAATAGAGGTGACACAGATGGAACGCATTCCCATGACCGCTGAAGGCCATGCTGCGCTTCAGTCAGAACTTAAGACGCTGAAATCCATTGAGCGCCCGAATATTATCGCGGCGATCGCGGAAGCGCGTGCGCATGGTGATCTGTCCGAAAACGCTGAATATCACGCTGCCAAGGAGAAGCAGAGCTTCATCGAAGGCCGCATCGCCGAGATCGATGACAAGCTTGCCCGCGCGGACGTGATCGACGTCTCCAAGCTGGGTGGCAGCAAGGTGCGCTTTGGCGCGACTGTGACTCTGATTGATGTCGATACGGAAGAAGAGAGCACGTACAAGATCGTTGGCGAAGACGAAGCCAATGTGAAGGACGGCAAGATCTCCGTCACCTCGCCAATTGCTCGTGCAATGATCGGCAAGGAAGAAGGCGACGAAGCCGAAGTGGCCGCCCCGTCCGGAGCGCGCGCTTACGAAGTTGCCAAGGTCGAGTACCTGTAAATGGCAGAGGCGGGGTCGCTCGGACCATCCGTCTGGGCGGTCTCGGACGGCCGCGCAGGCAATGCTGCTCAGGTTCGCGCAGTGCTGCAGGCACTGGGTGATACGCGGCGATGGATTCAGATTGCTCACATTAATGGTGAATCGCACCGCTCCGAACCTCTGACGCTGAGCCCACGCTTGCCGTGGACCCTGTTGCCTGCGGACAAATGGCCGTCTCCCCTGGCTTCACTGCCGAAGAATCAGCGCGACCTGCTAACCCCGCCATGGCCAACGATCTGGATTGCTGCGGGCCGTCGTTCAGCTGCCCTGACTCGTGCCGTGCGGGAACTGTCCGGCGGAAAAACGCTGACCGTCCAAATCCTCGACCCAAGGATTCCCTCAGAAAACTTCGACCTTCTGGTCACACCGGCGCATGACGAGACAAACGGCCCGAATGTCATTCAGACGATCGGTTCGCCATCCTATTTTGCCCCTGACCTGATCGAAGATGCGGGCCAATCCTTTGCCGATCTGGCCGACGAGCGCAACAAGAGCGCGATCGTCATTCTGGGGGGGAACTCCCGCACACATACATTTACCGATGCTGCTGCCGAGCGTCTTGAATCCCAGCTTCGCATCCTGGCGGGGCAAGGCTGGCGTCTGCGGATCACAACATCGCGCCGCACGCCTGTGCCGATTGTATCCAGGTTCCGTTCGATGGCGGATGAAGTCGGAGCCCGGTTCTGGGCCGGCCCGGAAGATGGCGACAATCCCTATCTTGCATGGTTGGTCTTTTCCGATTGCGCCATCGTGACAGAGGACAGCGCCAACATGCTGTCCGATGCGGCCTGGCATGATCTGCCAATCCACATCGCGCGTCTGGAAGGTCGCTCCAAGAAATTCGACAGCTTGCACCAGAGCCTGATCGATCATGGCGCCGCTCGCTGGTTCGGGGGCACATTGGAAACATGGAGCTATCCAGCATTGCGTGAGGCAGACCGCGTTGCAGATGCAATCGTCGAGAAGCTTCTGGAGCGCCACCCCCAGCCAGACATGGGCGGCGATGGGTCAAAAGTCGCGCCGCCGGACTGGATGGAATGATACTTTGTCGACAGTGGCGGAGCGGTGCAGCATGAAGCTGTTCGCACTCACCCTGCTCGCCATGCTCGCCTTCGCTGCCAATTCGGTGCTCAACCGGCTGGCACTCGCGGGCGACCTGATTGATCCAGCAAGCTTCGCAGTGATCCGCCTGTTCAGCGGCGCGATCATTCTCGGCCTGATCGTGCTCGCACAGTCTTCGACACGTCCGGCTCTCTTGTCTACAAAGCGGGGGGTCAGCGTCGCCGCCTTGCTCGCTTACATGCTCGGTTTCTCGTTTGCGTACTTGTCGCTCGATACGGGCGTCGGGGCGCTGGTCCTGTTCGGCGGTGTGCAAATCACCATGTTCGCTGGCGCCCTGCTGGCCAGAGAGCACGTCCCGGCCCTGAAATGGATCGGTGCACTCGTGGCGGCAGGTGGCCTGGCCTGGTTTCTTTGGCCGACTGACGCCGCTCCGGTCGACCCAGTGGGCGCGGCGTTGATGGGCATCGCGGCGCTCGGTTGGGGAATCTATTCACTCCTCGGTCGCGGTGCACAAAATGCCACCGAGGATACCGCAGCAAACTTCGCGCTGGCAGCTCCGCTCAGCCTGCTAGGTCTCTTCGCCATCGGGCCAGAGTTGACCCCAGTAGGCGTCTTGCTGGCCTGCCTGTCAGGCATTGTTACGTCTGGGCTCGGTTATGCACTCTGGTACGCTATCCTGCCCCGTATCACCTCAGCCACCGCGGCCATCGCACAACTCAGCGTCCCGATCCTCGCCGCGCTTGGCGGCATCGCGATGCTCGGCGAGGATCTGACACTACGCTTTGCAATTGCTGCGCTGATTGTACTCGGTGGTATCGGGCTGTCAGTGACCGGCGCCCGAAAGCCCCGCTAGGCAGCAACAACCCGCTCATCGGCCGGGATCGGCTTCAGAATAAAGCCGCCGCCCAGAATACGCGTGCTGCCTTCTGCGTCGTAGAGCACGGCGGCCTGGCCACGCGCGACACCCTCTTCCGGATTATCGAACCAGATCACGGGAACGCCATCACTCCACCCCAAACGGGCCGGCACGGGCGGCCGCGTGGACCGCACACGGACGAGCACGGGCACCCCTGCATCAGCAGCCGCCTGGAGCGATCCTTCGCCCAGCCAATTGAGTTCTTCCAGCAACAGGCCGGACGTCATCAAGGCTTCACGCGGGCCAACAATGACCCGGCGGTTGGGCGCGTCGATCTTGACCACATAGAGCGGGTCACCCGTCGCAACCCCAAGCCCCCGGCGCTGGCCGATCGTGTAGTGGATCACGCCATTGTGCTGACCGAGCACGCGACCATCAAGATGTTCAATGTCTCCGCCCCGTCCGGCACCCGGACGCAACTTTTCCACAACCGTGGCATAGGAGCCTTCCGGCACGAAACAGATGTCCTGACTGTCCGGCTTGGAAGCCACCGGCAGATTGAACTGATCAGCCAGTTCGCGCACCTGCGTCTTCGGCAGGTAGCCGAGCGGGAAGCGCAGATAGTCCAGCTGCTCTGCCGTCGTTGCGAACAGGAAGTAAGACTGATCACGGCTCGCATCCGCGGCACGGTGAAGCTCCGGCCCATCGTCACCATCCGTGCGGCGGATGTAATGCCCTGTGGCAAGACAATCTGCCCCGAGATCACGGGCGGTTTTCAACAGGTCCGAAAACTTGACCGTCTGGTTACAGCGAATGCACGGAATCGGTGTCGAACCGGCCAGATAGGTATCGGCGAAGTCTTCCATCACCTGCTCGCGGAACTTAGACTCGTAGTCGAGTACATAGTGCGGAATGCCGATCTGGTCGGATACGTTGCGGGCATCATGGATGTCTTGCCCGGCGCAGCAGGCGCCCTTCTTCTCGATGGCAGCGCCATGATCGTAAAGCTGTAGCGTGATGCCAATCACGTCGTAGCCCTGCGCCTTCAGCATGGCGGCCACGACAGAGCTGTCGACTCCGCCCGACATGGCAGCGACGACGCGCGTTTCCGCGGGCGGTTTGGCAAATCCAAGAGAGTTCACACGGCCATCCCAGGCCGGCGGCAATTCATAAGTCATGTCTCACTCCAACCGGGTTAAAGGCCCGGAGCAGTTTCAGGAATGGGCGCATATAGCGCGAGACGCGCCAAATTGCGAGGGGGTCAGGCTGCAGATGCTTCAGCGTTGGCCGTTCCAGCAGCAACCCAACCGCCCCGGAAGTGGCGAGCCGGCTCCAGCTTGTCGGTCAGGCCGATGACACTTTCGCCACCACCGAGCAGAATCATGCCGCCGGGCATCATTTGTTTCGAGACGCTTTCAATCACTTTGGTACGGGACGCGCGCGCCATTCCGGACAATACATTCCGACAGAGGATAACATCGAAGTTTCCGAGCCCGTCTGCCCGCTCGAGCAGATTGTGCTGGCGAAAGCTCACGCGCGAACGCAAGGCTTCAGACGCTTCCCACTGGCCGGTTTCGAGACGGGTGAAGTGCTTGACGAGTCGGTGGATCGACAGCCCCTTCTGAACCTCGTAGTGCCCATAGCGCGCCACGCGAGCGGTCTCGGTGGAGACCTTGCAGATATCAGTCGAAAGAATATCGATCTTTGCGCCGCGCAGGCTGGCAGGCAATTCGTCTTCCAGCAGGATCGCCAGGGAATAGGCTTCCTGGCCCGTGCTGCCGCCGGCGCACCAGACTTTCAGACGGCCCGTATTGGACGCCTTCAGCCGTTTCGGCAGTACGTCGTCGACAACACGCTTTAGGGCGTCGCGGTCCCGGAAGAAGCAGGTGTCCTTGGACACCAACGCGGATGCGACTTCGGCCGCGAAGACCGGATTGGCGCGCGATTTCAGGCAGTGGACGAGATCCGCCATGGTGCCAAAGCCCTCGCGGCGGGCGATTGCCGCAAGCCGGGCTTCAATCAGATAGGATTTGGATTTCGGAATCGCCTGACCGGAGCCTTTCAGCGCCAGCTCAGCCAACTCGTTGAAGACCTCTTCCTGCATCTAACACTCCGAATCGGACATTCTGCCCATAAACCTTACCCATAGGGCTCGGTTTATTAAGAAATGCTTCAGACCAGGCCGACTTCCGCAAATTTGCTTTCCAGAATATCGGCGTCGAAGGGCTTCATGATGAACTCGTCAGCGCCTGAACTCAACGCTTCATTTATGTGTTCAGCATCATTCTCAATGGAGCAGAACACGACAAGCGGATGTTTGCCGCCTTCTTCGCGGCGCAAGGCCCGCAGGAAGTCCAAGCCGTTCATGACTGGCATATTCCAGTCAAGCAGGATGGCATCGGGCATTTTCTGGCGACACTGGCGCATGGCGTCTGCTCCATCGCCGGCTTCCAGCACGTCAAACTTCAGGTCGCGCACAATGCGCGCCGCCACTTTCCGGACTACACGGGAGTCATCAACGATCAGACAGGTTTTCATGATGTATCCTGTGCGCAGCGGTTCGGACTCGAATCTGGCCGACCCCGGTTAAGAAAGTCCTGCCAAAGTGTAAATTTCGGGCCAGCACTATCCCTCTGCGCGAATGCCCGCCGCCATGATGATGACCGTCTCTTCGCTTTCGCTGGCGGTCAACTCGCCGCCGAGACCATCGCAGATGATCTTCGAGAACAAGGGCTGAATGGTTTCCGGACGCCAGCCATCCTCTGGTTCGATTCCCTTGATACCATTGGCGATGTCAGGGCGCAGGCGCGCCCGATTGCCCTTGCAGGTCAGAGTGATCGTCAGGCCCACTTGCTCATTGCGAATGCGCACATGAATCACGCCGCCGCGCGGCAGACAGTCAATGCCCATCATTACGAGGTTCATCATCATCCGAACATGCGAGAAGCTCAAATGGTCGGTCTGGATATCGAATTCGATACTCGGCCGGTGGCTGGCCACGAAGTTCTCGGTGATCTTGCGCGCTTCATGAATGTCGGCCGCGCCCGCATTCAAGCCGATCGACCCAAAGGCGTAGCGCAGAAACTGAATCCGAGCGCCCGCCTTCTCGGCTCCATCATGCAGCAGGTCCTGGGCCTGCGCCTTCATTTCCATGTCACCCGGATCGTTCAACAGATCGAGCGCATTCGTGACCGAAGATACGGGCGAAACAAGGTCGTGGCAGATGCGTGATGCGATGTACGCGGATAGGCGTGCAGGATCGATCATGGGTAGTGGAGCCCCGTTCTAGAGTTCAGATTTTGCGCAGGATTGTGTGAGCCGCCCGGCGTGTCAATCAAGGCTGTATGAACTATTGGCGATATTCAACATTCTGCTCAGTTGCATCTTCCGGACGGTCGATATCGTCATAGCCGTGGCGCGCACTGTGGAAGGTGAGCAGAAACAGGCCAATTGACAGACCAAGCGTCATGACGCCGCCCAGGACATAGGCGATCCAGCCATGCCCTGAGAGCCCGTCAGCATTGCTTTCCCAGAACAGCGAAATGCCCCAGAGCATCAGCCCCAGGAGCACGAAACTGGCTACAATCCAGAAGATCAGCTTGCGTGACATGTCTGATCACCTACGCCTGACGGCGCTGGAAACAAGCTATTTCTGCTTCCAGCTGCCGCTGGCATCCATGTACCATTGGCCAGGGCTCAGTTTGGAAATCTGCTTTTCGCCGGTGATGCGGGCGACTTCAGCGACCGTCGTGCCGGTTTCAGTAGCGACTTCCGCATATTTGGCGGCGCGCTTGTTGTTGATCTCCTGAACCTTGCGAATGAGCGACGGGTCAGCCGACCCGATAACGCCAAGGCGACCGTCAATGCGTTCGCCGACCTCACCCGCCTCAATGGCAGCATCAATGGCGGGATCACCCGCAAAGGCGGCTGGCGACATCGCGGCAAGGCCGAAGGCCAAGGCCAGGGCAGCGAAAAAAGTGCGAAGGGATTTCATCATCTCGTCTCCAGATTTCGCGAGTTTAGAACAAGTCTGGATTGTCCGCGATCAGGTCTTCGACTTCCTTGTCGAGGATCACGCGGACTTCCTGGGTAATATTGACATTCAAGTCGATCTTGATCGGCTTGTCGGACGGTTCGATGCGGAC
>NZ_DFME01000120.1:11012-15666 GCF_002375605.1 Hyphomonas sp. UBA3601
CGGACGGTTCGATGCGGACGGTCGGCGTGCAGGCGACCAGTGCCGCAATGCCCGCGCCAGCCAGCAAGGCTTTGGAATAATTCATCAGGATTCGCTCCTCAGGGTTCAATGGGGAACATGACACACGCCACCTTAACGTCAATGAAGTTGGCGGTTGTGTCCTATTCAGATTCATCCAGTCGTTTTGCTTTCACCTGCTCGACAACGGCGTCGGTCAGCCCCTTCTGGCTCGTATAGTATTGAGTGTTGCGCAAGAGTTCGCCGAGTGCCGAGTTAACCGTGATGTTGAACAGGAAGGGTTGCCCCGTCAGCACCTGATTTCCGTCACCATACGCGATCCCCTTCCGGCTCTTACCCTCCAGAATGAGAGAAATGGTCATCCGGTCGCGGACGTTGCCGTCAAGGCCAAGCTCAAGGACCGTGAAATCGAAATCCTTCAGCGCTTCAAAGGCCATTTTTGCGTTTTCGTCTGCTGCGCCAGCAGAGTCCGCAGCCGTGCCCAGATAGGAGATATAGCCCCCATCCGCATCGGCTCTCAACCGAGCATCGCGGACCAGAATATCTGTGCCGTCAATGTCGATTGGAAAGCTGCCGGACACAGTGCCGGTCGCTCGTGTGTCGGGCAGTTTCAAAACCTCGACCAGTTTCGCGAGTTCGATTGCTTCTGCCGTAACTTCAATGTTCTGTTGCTCGCCGCCAAGCGACCAGACAAAGGGCGGCAATGCCAGTGTCCCCCCGGCGAAGGGGAATGCAGCCGACTCGACTTTGAACTGCGTACCCTCGACCAGCTGAAAAGTGATTTGGCCATTCTCCAGCGGTACGCCGGGGTTGAGACGCTCGACGAGGATGGTCTGTCCTGGCTCGGTGGTCAGGGCCAGCAATTCGCGAAAGGCGACGGTGCCGTTGACCCCCTGCACCCGGCCAAGCCGTGTCGTCTGAAAACCGAATTCGGAAACCGAGACTTCCCCTGTCCCTTCGATCTTGCCTCCAACAATGTCAAACCGCGCCGCCGCAGCAAGACCGCCGCGCGCATCCGTGAAAACGCCCCGCAAACGGTCTGACAGGCGCCAAGGCTGCAGGGCACCGGGCTCGAATTGCAGGTCACGGCTCTCCAGCGCCGCCATGCCACTCAGCTTCGTCACGTCGAGGCGAAGCAGTGTGTCCGCAACGGTGATGCCGTTTGACGCAAGCCGCAAAGGCCCGGACATGCTGAAATCGGCACCGCTCAGAGTTGCGTCCAGGTCTGCTGTCAGCGGCTGGTAGAGGGGGTCATCGCGATAGTCGCGGATAATCACACCGTCGGCGCTCATACTCCCCTTCACACCACCCTCGCCCGTTGTGCCTTCGAAGCGGAAATCACTGGAGCTGACATTGGCGGGCACAAGCGTTCCGTTGAACTTGGTTGCCCCCAGTCGCGCCGACAGAGCGGGCGCGGCGTTCAGACGGGTGGCAATGCCCAGCCTCAGTCCGTCGCCATCAATGCTGAGCGTCTCCTCACCGATGCCAAGGGCCAATGAGACAGAGTCTGACACCGCCGAGACGCTCGCAGTCTTTCCGCCCGTCCAGTCAATCTGTGCATTTGTGAAGCTGACCGTCCCGGCATTCGATGAGAAAGCGACCGGAACCACCAAGTCTCCGAGTTTTGTGGCCCCAGCAAATCCGGCCCCCGGCGAGATGAAGTCTTTCCCTTCCGGGCATATCGGCGTGCGGAAAGCGCCGAGGCTGACCGATCCGAACCGCAAGCCCTGGCTGTCCAGTGACAGGCAGGACCGATCCGGAGTGGATATCCGCCACCCCGCCTTGTCGGACGACACCAGCAACTGACCGGACAGGCTGGAAAAGTCGAGATCAAAGCCGGACACATTACCCGCGACGCCGATCTTGCCAGATGTCTCAAGCGCCATCTCCCCTTCGCCGACGCGTTGATAGTCAATCCGTTTCAGATCGGCTGAGAGAGTCCTGCCACCTGCCGACCAGGAGGACAGTTTCAGATCCGTCGCGTTGAAATGCGACAGGCCCATTTCGGACATCTGGACCTGAAGGTCTGCCGTAAGGGCTGGCAAACCGCCGCCTTTCAAAGAGAGCTGACCTGCTACCGATCGATCACGGCCCATCCA
The DNA here is from genome assembly GCF_002375605.1 of Hyphomonas sp. UBA3601. Lineage (NCBI taxonomy): Bacteria > Pseudomonadati > Pseudomonadota > Alphaproteobacteria > Hyphomonadales > Hyphomonadaceae > Hyphomonas > Hyphomonas sp. UBA3601. The sequence continues at coordinate 13,130 of NZ_DFME01000120.1, forward strand.
AGAGAGCCATTTTCCGTTAGCGCCAGGCAAGATGTCTGCCGCCAGCCCTGATTGTGCGTTGAGCTGCGCCGGCCCATCCGCCGAAATGGCCCATCCGTCCGCCTTGTGCTGAGCCTCGACCGTAACCGACGCATTGAAGGCCGTTAGCGCTCGACGCAGCGCGCTCGTGAGACTAGCTTCATGGGCCGCGAACATGTCGGGCAGATTGACCAAGTCGAGCAACTGGTCAGATGTCGCGGCAGTCAACGATGTCCCGGACGTCGATACATCGGCCTTGAAGTCGATGCCGTCCGCGACCGTCCTGTCCAAGTTTGCCCGGATCGACGCACGTTGCGTGCGGCCCTGAGGAACGTCCAGGTCGCTTGCAGAAGCCAGTACAGGGCCGATGACGTGCCCCGCTTCGCCCGCAAGATCGAACTCCAATTGCATGTCGCGACCGGCAAATGCGCTGCCGGAAACTTTCGACGCATCTGTCTCGGCAGAGGCCTCAACCAGCGCATTCAAAATCGAGTCGATCTCAAAGGATGGCAGACGATCCAAAATGGCACGCCCCCTACTTGATGCATTGGAAATTTCATATCCGCTCCAGGAGGCGCTGGCGACATGTCCGTCCCAGACAATTTGTGTGTCACCTGCTCCGTCGAGGGGGGAATTCAGCAACGCGTCGAGTTGAACGTTTCGCGCCTGAACGCCGCGTATATCGGCCTCGGCAAGATCCAGAAAAGCCTCGCCTTCCAGCTGGCCGTCGCTGGCAGTGACATCGACTCGCCCCTCCGACCAGACCAGCGTGCCGTCCGGACCGGACAGGGACACCGGGTCGAGTACCATCTGCAATGTGCCGGATTCGGGAAATTCGCCTTCCAGATCGACCGATGCCCCGATGTCGCCGGCGCTTGTGGCCAGCAAGACGCGGCCCTTGGTAATCTTCACTGGAGGCAGCGGACTGCCACTGTCCCCGCCAGACCCGCCCAGATTTTCAAGCCCATGAAAGCGAATACCACGATCATCCAACGTGCCGTGCAATTCCGGCGCAATAACCGATACGGCACCGAGAGACGGCACCAGCCCCTTCCAGGATATGTCTGCAATTACTTCGTCTGCCACGAAGGGCGTCTCGTCGCCGGATTTGATGCGCACCCCGGTAATCACCGCGCCACCAGGCCCAAGGCGCTTGAAATCGGCCTCGCAAGTCAGGGACTGGTCATGGCACCACTGCGCCAATGCCTGTTGGGCGATGTATTTGCGACCGAGCCAGCCGAGTGCACCAAAAAGCAGGATCAGGGTCAGGATCGCGACCAGCAGCCAACGCCCCCAATTCAGGCGGCGCGTGCCCGCCTTCGAGCCTTCAACCTCTAAATCTTTGTAATGTGGCGTATTCACTGACGGTTCCGGCTTGCTTCTTGCTTTGATTGGCTACTAGGATTTGTAGGAAAGCAAGAAGGCCAAATTGAGCAAGAATGTCGTTTCTTAACGTGTAAACGGTATAAAAGGTCCTTCTGACATTCACAGTCTTGAGAGACAGAGGTGCTGGGTGGCACTGGAGTGAGGGAGATCGCGCCATGGTGCATGACGTGAAAACAGTCGAAACGAACACTGCCGAGCCGGGCCGAACGGTCTCGCATGGCGTGAAGAGTCTGGTCGTATTGGGTCTGTTGGGATCGGTTTCGGCCATTCTGGGCCTTGTAACGGTCGGTCCATCCAATGAGCCGGTCGGAATGGGCGCCGCCCATGCATCGCCGGCCCCGCCGCCCCTCGCCACAACACTCTTGTCTGCAACCGAATTCGAGCCCGGCCTTGGCATTCCAAACCGCGTAAGCGGCACGCTGAAAAGCCGCGAAACGCTGACGGAACTCGTTACGCGCCTTGGGGCCGAGCCATCCGATGCTGCCGCTGCACTGCACACGATTTACGAGAAGGAATTCCTCGATCCGCGGCGCCTTCGCCCCGGGGTCAAGGCCGACGCCTTCATTACCAATGGTCAACTGACCGCGCTCAACATCAAGGCGGACGCCGAACGCAATCTTTTCATCACGCGCTCAGCCGAGAGCGGCTGGACAGCCAGCGAGCTGAAAGCCCGCCTCAGCCCAACTTATCACCGCGTTGCAGCCCCAATTGAAACCTCCATCTATGAAGCCGCCCGCAAGCTGGGCGCCGGCGACCAGCAGGTTGTCGATTTTGCCAGCGCGTTTGCCTATGACGTGGATTTCCAGCGCGAGATCCATCCGGGCGATACCTTCGAAATGGTCTACGAGACCCAGGTCGATGAACGTGGTACACCGGTCAAGAATGGCGAGCTGGTGTTCGCCAAGCTGAATGGCCGGGCCCTGACACGCGGCTTCTATCGCTTCACACCCAGCGATGACGGCGTAGCTGACTATTTCGACGAGAATGGCGAAAGCGCCACGAAATTCCTGATGAAGACTCCGATCAATGGCGCGCGTCTGTCATCCTCCTTCGGCAATCGGCGCCATCCGATCTCTGGCTATACGCGCCTGCACAAGGGCACTGATTTCGCTGCGCCGTCCGGCACGCCGATC
>NZ_DFME01000120.1:15795-33108 GCF_002375605.1 Hyphomonas sp. UBA3601
GGCACGCCGATCTATGCAGCGGGCAATGGCACGGTCGAGCGCGCCAGCCGCTATGGCGGCTATGGCAATTATGTCCGCATCAAGCACGCCAATAATTACAAGACCGCCTACGCCCACATGTCCCGCTACGGACCAGGCGTTCGCGCTGGCAAGCGGGTCCGCCAGGGCGACGTGATTGGCTATGTCGGCTCGACCGGTGCCTCAACCGGACCGCACCTGCACTACGAAGTCTACATCAAGGGCAAGCCAGTCAACGCGATGCGCCTGAAACTGCCGACCGGCCGCAAGCTGGCTGAGACGCCGGACATGCTTGCCGAATTCGAAGCCCGCAAGGCCGAGATCGACGCGATCCGCACAGCCCAGGGCGCCCAGCTCATGGCAGGCACCGGCTCGCTGACCAATCCACCCTCTCCGTAAAAGGAATGTCGCGGAGTTCCCGAGGCTCCGCGTATCCTGCGGCTATTGCACTGGGTGATGCGCCTCCAGAAATGTAAGCGTCCGATTCAACACATCCGAACGTGCGTACGTGGACTGCAGGAAATGATCCTCGCCTTCCATCTCCACAAAGGTGAAGTTCGGGCGGTTTCCGGTAGCTTCGCGCATCCGCGTGAACTGCCGGAAGGGCACGCGCGTGTCTTCGCGGCCATGCATGATCAGGATCGGCGCCGACATTGCCCCGGCCTGACGGACCGGCATGATGGCCGCGCGGCTGGCATCGTCTGAAAACCGGCCTGACCCGAGCATCAATTCATAGTGATTGTAAGCATCGCTGTCGGGTGTGTATTCCGACAGGCGCAGGATCGGATCCGTCACTCCGTTCACCGAGATAGCACATTTCACCCGTCCGGAATCCCGCGCGGCCACCATCAGGGCCGAATAACCGCCATAGCTGCCGCCAGCGATGCAATAACCGTCCGGCTTGGCAATGCCCTGCGCGATGGCCCATGCCGCACCGTCGATCACGTCGTCGACCATCTTGCCGCCATACTCGCCATATCCGGCGAAGCGATGCTCCGAAGTCGAACCGGTCGAGCCGCGATAGTTCGGGCGCAATACGGCATAGCCTGCCTCGGCATAGGCGCCGGACCACCAGTCGAACTCGGCCGTGTCATGGGCCACCGGGCCGCCATGCGGCAGGACGACCAGCGGAAACGGGCCATTATCCGACGTCTTGCCGGGCGGCAAGGTGACGAAACCCTGAATGGTGCGGCCATCGCGGGCCTCATACGAAATCGAAACGACATTTCCAACAGGGCGGTTCACCAGATGTGATCCGGCGCTGCCGATGCTCCCCATCGTGCCGGCGGCAGAGTCATAGACGAAATAGTCTGCCGGCCGCCCGGCCTCCGCCAGGGCGACAGAGACTTTCTTGCGGTCGGCCGTCCAGGAAGTGATCGTAACATGCTTGCCCGGCATGGCCGCCTCGATGGCGGACTGCGCAGCATCCAGTTCCGGCACGAGGAAAACCTGCTCATCCCATTCCCCACCATATTCGACCCCAACCAATGTGCCCGTATAGGGATCGATGATCGTCGCGGCGGCCCCGGCCCGCTTGTCTCCGATCATGACGGGAGACATCGATCCGTCGCGCAGCGACATGTAATTCAGGCCGCGGTTCTCACCCCTGTCGATCCAGACGATCAGGTCTCCAACGCTTTCTTCGAGCGCGATCAGGCGCAGATTACGAACATTCACATCATCTTCGAAGTAGATTTCATCCCGCCCGCGATAAACGGTCGACGTCCCGAGATTGATGTCGCGACGCAAACGGGCAACCTCTCGACCATACTGGTCGAAAACGACCTGATCTGTGTGTTTGGGGAACGTTTCAGCTTTCCGGGTCTTTCCGTTCTTCAGATTGACCGCAAATGTACGGGGCATCCAGCCCTTGTTGGATTTCGTCGGCATGATCGTACCCGAAGTCGCACCACTATCGTAAATCCATCCCATGATCAGGACCTTGCCCTCATCCTGGGGCAGCAGAGACACGATGTTCGACGTGTCCACCATGCCCCGCGTGTCGTTCATGAGTACGGTGGATTCGCCAGAGTTCACATCATACGAAACGGCCCGCCACGCCTCGAATTCCTGCATTCCGCTCTGAGTCTGCAGGCGCTCGAACATACCGAAACGAAAGATCAGGCGCGCTTCATCTACCCAGAAAAAATCTTTCAGGCGATACGTGGAGTCGAGGCCGATCAGAGCAGACTCCGTGGCCCCGGTCAGGTCGAACACACACAGCGACGGCAAGCCCTGCGGGGCGCATTCAATGGCCAGTTTCGTGCCTTGAGGAGAAAGCTGCGGCTCAGCAATTCCGTCCGCACGACCATAGAGTTCCGCGATCTCGTTCATGTCCGCGCGCGCCGTCTGGCACGCGGCCGCCAGTGTCACCGCGAGCGCGGTCAATATCATTTTCAAATGCAAGATGGCCTCCCTGAGTGACAGAAAGGCCATCATAAAATTCTCGGTCGATCAACCTTTAGTTCAGGGCTGCAGCACCTTTGGCGAACCCGTTCGGGACGCCATTGATGGACAGCTGGTCGCCTTCGACCCCAATCTCGATGGTCTCGCCATCATGGATGCGGCCTTCCAGCAGGAGGCGGGCCAGAGGATCTTGCAATTCCTTCTGGATGACACGCTTGAGTGGCCTTGCCCCATAGACCGGGTCATAGCCCCGCGCGGCCAGCCAGTTGCGAGCATCGAGGCTCAACTGCAGCGTCATCTTCCGATCCTTCAGCAGCGCTTCCAGGCGCTCCATCTGGATATCGACAATATGGTCGATCTCGCCGCGGCCCAGCCGCTTGAAGAAGACGATCTCGTCGATCCGGTTGATGAATTCGGGTCGGAAATGCGTGCGGATAGCGCCCATGACGGACTCTTTGGCTGCCTCCGACACCTCTCCCTCTTCGCCGCTCGCCAGCGCGTCTGCGCCGAGGTTCGACGTCATGATGATGATCGTGTTCTTGAAGTCGACCGTACGGCCCTGACCATCGGTCAGGCGCCCATCATCGAGGACCTGCAACAACGTATTGAAAAGGTCCGGATGGGCTTTCTCGACCTCATCGAACAAGATCACCTGGTAGGGCCTGCGCCGCACTGACTCCGTCAGCACACCCCCTTCATCATAACCAACATAGCCCGGAGGCGCTCCAATCAAACGGGCGACGGAATGCTTCTCGGAGAATTCCGACATGTCGAGCCGAAGGATCGCGGTATCATCGTCAAACATGAACTCGGCCAGTGCCTTGGTCAGCTCTGTCTTGCCGACGCCCGTCGGACCGACGAACAGGAAAGAGCCGATTGGGCGGTTCGGATCCTGCAGGCCTGCACGCGCACGGCGAACAGCATTGGAGACGGCCTCCAGCGCAGCATCCTGACCCACGACCCGCTTGCGCAAATCGTCTTCCATCTTGAGCAGCTTCTCGCGCTCGCCCTCCATCATCTTGTCGACGGGAATGCCTGTCCACTTCGAGACCACGGCAGCAATATGCTCTGGGCGGACGACTTCGGAGACGAGTCCACCGTCTCCCTGATCATCCTCGCTGCCTTCGACTTCCGCAATGAGCTTTTCCAGCTGCGGGATTGTCGCGAACTTCAACTCAGACGCCTTGGTCAGGTCGCCTTGGCGCTGGGCTTCCGCCATGTCGGCATAGGCCCGGTCGAGCTGTTCTTTCGCGGAGGCAGCGCCCTTCAACTTGTTCTTCTCGGCGGACCATGTCGCCGTCAGCTCATCAGACTTTGTCTGCAGATCCGTAATCTCGCTCTCGATTGTCTTGAGGCGATCCACCGAAGCAGCATCCTTTTCTTTCTTCAGAGCCTCGGCCTCGATCCGCAATTGCAGGAGGCGGCGATCGATCTCGTCGAGTTCTTCGGGCTTGGAATCGACCTGCATTCGCAAACGCGCAGAGGCTTCGTCCATAAGGTCGATGGCCTTGTCCGGCAGGAACCGGTCAGTGATATACCGGTTCGACAAATTGGCGGCAGAAACAATCGCGGCGTCCGACACGCGGATACCATGGTGCGCCTCGTAGCGACCCTTCAGGCCACGGAGAATCGAGATTGTATCGGCAACGGTTGGCTCATCCACGAAAACGGCCATGAACCGTCGTGCGAGGGCGGGGTCACCTTCAACATGTTTGCGATACTCGTCCAAAGTCGTCGCACCGATACAGTGCAGTTCGCCACGCGCCAAGGCAGGCTTGAGGAGGTTTGAGGCGTCCATTGCGCCATCACCCTTGCCCGCACCAACCAGCGTGTGCATCTCGTCAATGAACAGGACAACGCCCCCTTCCGCCTGCTGAACTTCATTCAGCACGGCCTTCAGGCGTTCCTCGAATTCACCGCGGAACTTTGCCCCCGCAATCAGTGCGCCCATGTCGAGCGCAAGCAGGCGTTTGCCTTTCAGGCTTTCTGGTACGTCGCCATTAACAATGCGCAGCGCGAGTCCTTCGGCGATTGCCGTTTTACCCACACCGGGCTCACCAATCAGGACAGGGTTGTTCTTCGACCGGCGAGACAGGACCTGGATCGCACGGCGGATTTCTTCGTCGCGCCCGATAACCGGGTCGAGCTTGCCTTCCCGCGCATCCTTGGTCAGGTCGCGGGCGTATTTTTTCAGGGCATCATAGCCTTCTTCGGCATTTTCACTGTCAGCGGTGCGACCCTGACGGAGTTCGGCAATGGCGCCTTCGAGGCCAGACGAGGTCACGCCCGCATTGGCCAGCACGTCAGAAGCCGGATCACCCTTCAGACTGGCGATTGCCAGCAACAGGCGTTCAACGGTGACAAAACTGTCGCCAGCTTTCTTTGCGTCCGCTTCGGCAGTCTGGAACAGCTGGGCCCCTGCCTGCTCGAGACGTAGGCCAGAGCTTGCGCCTTGCACCTTGGGCAGTTTGCCAAGCGCCGTGTCGATGCCTTGCGCAACCAGTTCCGGACGACCCCCGCTTGCACGGATCAGGTTCACCGCGAGTTGGTCGCGGTCTTCCAGCATGGTCTTCAGGACATGGGCAGGCGTCAGAACCTGATGGCCATTCGCCAAGGCAGCGGTCTGTGCACCCTGAATGATCGCGCGAGCGCGCTCTGTGTATTGTTCAATATTCATCTACATCCCCTTTGAAAGGCAGATCATGGAAGTTGGTGGACAATGGCCCCGCTCAGCGGCAGCCGGTATCCGGTTCTTTCCTGATGTGGGAAGCCTTGATGGGTTTGCAACCGCCCGCACCGTCACGATACGCGCAAGAAAAAGCCCGGCCTGCAAGATGCAGCCGGGCTCTTCAAATCGGTTTGACGACTTGCAATCAGTCGGTGGTTTCGGCGGAAGCCTCTTCGGGCTGGGCACCATCATCCCCCTTCGGCGCAGCTTTACGACGACCACGGGAGACGGTTTTCAGCACTCCATCGGTTTCAGCTTCTGGCGCATCATCGGCCTTTTCGCGCTTGGCGTAAGGCTTGCGGCGACTGCGCGGACGGGGCTTGTCAGCCTTGTCATCGCCATCATCGGACTTGTCTGAATTTTCCGACGCGTCGTCCTGGTTGGATTTCGCATCGCTGGATGAGTCAGAGTCCTGATCGGAACGGTCATCCTCGTTGCGGTTCTTGTTGCGCGATTCGACTTCGGCTTCCTGCTTGGACGAATTGTCGTCATCGGCATTGCTGTTGTCATTGTTGTCATTGCTATCGCGATCATCGCGGCGATTGTCGCGATTCTGATTGCGATTCTGCTGGGAGCGTTCTTTCGCTTCCGCCTGCTTGGCCACGATGCGCTGATAGTGTTCGGCAAACTGGTAATACGCCTCGGACAGGATCCGGTCGCCGCTGGTCTGGGCGTCACGGGCATATTGTTGGTATTTGTCCAGAACCTGCTGTGCAGAGCCACGAATCTTCACATCCGGACCGACGCTTTCATAGTGACGATTCGGATTGTTGTGGCTGTTCTGGTTGTTACCGCCTGAGCGACGATTGCGCCCGCGTGAACGTTTCATGCAGATCTTCCCGTTTCATGCGCCTGATCAGTTTTCAGGCAATTCCCAGCGCAATTGGCCTTCTGGATAAAGTGGCCCCAGCCCTTGATTTGCGCGAGTCTTGTGAGGGGGACATGCAATTACACCGTGTGTGGTCGCCGTCTCACGAGAATCTTCTAGCGTGACTTTCCCAATACGCCAAGAAGAAATGTAAGTATTACACAACAGGGTGTTGCGCGGCAATGGCCCGGTCATTTCCGCCTAGATCCTTCAGACAGGTGATGGCTTCAAATCCGGCCGTTTCCAGCAAGGCGCCGACGGATAGTCTCTGGTCATACCCGATCTCGAATACGAGCCAGCCGCCGGGCTTCATCCGACCCGCTGCAAGGCCAACGATTTCCCGATAGGCATTCAGGCCATCCGGGCCGCCATCAAGCGCTGCCGCCGGATCATGGTCACGAACTTCAGGCATGAGGCCTGCCATTTCCGCGCTGACAATATAGGGCGGATTGGAAATGATCAGGTCCGCTGCACCCCATTTCTGCCAATCGGACCATGGGCCGTTATGGATCGATGCGCGATCCGAAAGGCCAAGCCGGGACAGGTTTTCCTCCGCCAGTTCCGCTGCATCCTGGCTTGCCTCGACGCCCTCCCCGGTCGCCAGCGGTCGATTTGCGAGGATTGCGGACAACAGGCACCCACTCCCCGTTCCAAGATCAGCAATGAAGACAGGTGCATTGTCAGGGATGCGCGCAAGGGCCGCCTCAACCAAAATTTCGCTGTCCGGGCGTGGAATCAATGCGCGCCCATCGCTCAGGAATTCAAGACCGAAAAACTCCGTCGAGCCAATGATGTGTTGCAGAGGCTCGCGGGCGGCGCGGCGCAAAATACTGTTGGAATATGCAGAATTGATTTCATCTGAAACATTGCCTCCCCCTCGCGCTATAAGGTCTGAGGACTGACAGCCAGCCGCATGGGCCAGCAACCACCGCGCTTCAAGCCGCGATGTATCAATGCCGGCTTTGCGCAACTGCGCCGCGCCTTCTGCCAGTAAAGTGTCATATGTCTTCGCAGGCAGCTTAGTTCGCCTCCATCGCGGCCAGCTTGCGCGCCCGGTCTTCCGTAATCAGCGCTTCGACAACATCGTTCAGCTTGTCGCCCGTGATGATCTTGTCGAGCGAATACAGTGTCAGGCCAATACGGTGATCCGTGACCCGGTTTTCCGGGTAATTATAGGTCCGCACCTTCTGGCTGCGGTCGCCCGTGCCGATCTGGCTGGCGCGCGCCTCGGCGCGTTCAGCATCGCGCTCGGAGCGCTCTTTCTCGTAGAGGCGAATCTTCAGCTGTTCCATCGCCTTCTCGCGGTTGACGTGCTGGGACTTTTCCGAACTCGTCACCATGATACCGGTCGCAAGATGGGTGATACGCACCGCGGAGTCCGTTGTATTGACGTGCTGGCCGCCCGCACCGGAAGACCGCATTGTGTCGATACGGATGTCTTCGGGTTTGACTTCGATCTCGACATTCTCGGGCGCAGGCAAAACAGCCACAGTCGCGGCCGACGTATGAATGCGTCCCTGCGTTTCGGTCGCTGGCACACGCTGGACGCGGTGCACACCGCTTTCCCACTTCATGTGACCGAACACGCCGTCGCCAGCAATATTGGCGACGATTTCCTTATAGCCGCCGGCATCGCCTTCGGACGCGTCGACCACTTCAACTTTCCATCCCATCGTCTGCGCGTAGCGTGTGTACATGCGGTAGAGGTCGCCTGCGAACAGGGCGGCCTCGTCTCCGCCTGTTCCGGCGCGAACCTCCAGCACGATATTGGCCGCGTCATCGACATCCTTCGGCAATAGCAGGACCTGCATCTCCTGCTCCAGGTCCGGCAGGCGTTCCTTGATGTCCTCGATTTCCATCTGGGCCAATTCAGCCATTTCGGCATCGCCAGAGGATGCCAGTGCCTGCGCCTCCTCCAGGCCCTTGCGCGCTGTCATCACTTCCCGCGCCTTGTCGACCACGGGTTTCAGTTCGGAATGCTCCTTGGACAGGGCGATGATCTCGTCGGTTTCGGTCGTCGCGCCCATGCGCGCTTCGACCTGTTCGAAACGATCAACAACCTGCTGGAGCCGGGAAAGGGAAAGAGTAGCCATCCGCGCCCTTTAGAGCGCTTTTGGCCACCTGATAAGTCCCTTCGGCTGTGATTGCCTAAGTCAGAGGAGGATGCGGATCACTTCCTTACCGGCCAGCACGATCAGCGTGATCGAGGCGAGCGCGAAACACGTAAACCGCAAAACCACTTTCGGCGACAGGATCTGGACGAAGGAATGCAGAACGCGCAGGCCGACATAAATCCAGGCAATCAGCGTCGCGAGATGGTCCCCACCACCGGTCAAGGCCGCAAAGAACATCAGGGCATAGAAAATGGTCGGCTGTTCATGGAGGTGATTGTAATTGTCCGCCACAGACCGGACATTCGCCGGCAGTTTATCGCCATAGGTGCCTGGATGACGGGCGTCGTCCGGGTTTATATGAGCCTTCTGCATGGCGGGGATACGCGTCGCGTACATCCACAACCAGAGGATCAGCGTCCATACGATAAGCGCGAGAACAGGATGGAGAAATTCGACATTGATTGGCATTTTGGCCTCCCACAGCTTTTTTAATTGCGGGGAGCTTAGGCACTATTCTGCAGCATGAACAGCACTTTGCGTCCGAGAGGCTTCAGGAAACTGTGCGTGAACGAAGGCAATGAACGTGTCGATGTCTTCCGATACAATGCTGTGCCCGCCCGGCCTCAGCCACCACGCAATCCCCGCCTCTGGAACGAAATCCTGCTTCATGCCGCCCGCTGGCAATCCCGGCTCACCAGCCGCTTCATAAACGTCTGAGGCCGAAAGGGCTGCGCGAAAGGAGGAATTCGGATCGGACCAGACATCGCGGCGTCCATTGCCCAGCAAGACGGGGGTTGGCGCCAACAGGCCCAGCAATTGGTGCTGATCCACCGGCAATTCGTCCAGCCGATCCAGCCAATCCTGTATTTCAGGCGCCAGCCAGTGCGGGTAGGATTCTGCCATACGCTTCAATCCTTCACCTGTTTCCGAACGCGAGAGCGATGCGCCAGCGAACCCGGTCTGGTGCGCAATGACCCCGTCAGTCCGCCGGTCCCAGGCGCCCGCGATCAGCGCAGCCTTGCCGAACCGCGAATGCCCGAACAGCACTATCGCGTCGGAATCGATCGCTTCGAGGCCCTCCAACGCGTCCATAGCGGCCGAATACCCGTAGGCCCAAGCCATCAACGTGCTGGTTGGATTGATCGGCCCGCCCAGATTGGCCATCACGCCCGGCGCTTCAGTGCGGCGATCCGGCACAAAATCCGACCCATAGAAACTCGCATAGGCAATGCCCGAATCCATGAAGCGGTCGAGCGGCACTTTGGCGATATATGTGCCGAAGATCTGGGTCGCGATGAAGCCGAATGTACCCTCCATCTCGCTGCCCTCGCAGATCGTTCCGTCGGTCGCGGTGACCGGGTAACCGGGAAAGGCCGCGCAGTTGGAAGAAAAGGTCTGGCTGATCACAAGCGGGAATGGCCCATCCCCGGCGGGAGTGGCTACAGCCAACCAGAATTGGCTCGCACCCTCACCTTCACCGATCGTGACAGGTATCTCTTCAAGCCGTCCTTTTCCGCCAAGCAAATTGGCATCGACCAGACGTGGCTCACCCCATTCGATCGGTAGTCCTTCCGGCCATGGCCCGTAAAGAACGTCCTCAAAGCCCTGCATAACGTCTGATCGGTAAGCTGGCTCATTTACAATCGCCGCCACATTAAGTTCAGGCTGGGGCACAGGCTTGTTGGCCGTCTCCAGGCTCGCATAATTCAGGCCCAGCATGGTGCAGCTGCTCATGATCAGCGCGGTCACAAAAATGAGCAACAAGAGCGGCACGCGGACAAGAAACCAGACAAGGGCACGAAACACGTTGAGCATGGACCTCTCCGAGAAAAATGTTCCGGCACCCTAGCGGCATTTATCCGGCCGCCTACCCCCTCACGGAAAAGTGGTCAGGCCGCCCGTTCCGGCTCGAACTGGGCGCGATACCGCCGCGAGCCCGGTACCTCGTCGCCCGTGTCCAGCCGCAGGGTCACATCCCCTTCGCCGGTAGGCTCAATTGCCTGCACATGGTCCAGGTTGACGATGTGTGAGCGGTGCACCCGCACATGCCGTCCGCCAGCGGCATCCAACAGACGTGACAGCTCTGTCAGCGTCAGGCGCGCCAGATAGGATTTGCCCTTGGTGACAACTTCGACGTAATTGCCCGCCGCCTTGGCCCAGATCACATCCGGGGCATTCACGAAATAGGAACGCCCACCGGATTTCAGCGTCAGCCGATGCAAATCAGTTGCGTCGCGTTGCGCCACCCGGGAATCAAGTGCGCGTTGCTCGACCAGTCGGTTCATCCAGAAGATCGCAGCGATCAGCGAATAGCTCAGCACATCCTTGCGGTATTCGTAGAGCCAGACCGAAACATTCGAGAGCCCGAAATCATACGGAATGCCGAACACAATCGGCGTGAGCAGTTTCCTCAGGGCCACCATGGCCAGGATATGTGCGACCGAGAACAGTATTGTCGCCGCTGCATGCACCAGCAGATTGGTGCGCCACTGCCCCGCCGAGAGTGGGAACCGGCTGAGCATGAAAGTGATAAAGGGCGTCAATGCCAGGATCACGCCATGCGACGTCGCCTGGCTCAGCCATGGCAGGTTTGGGTACGGATCCCCAACCCGATTCAGCAAATGCTGATCTGACAAGGACTCCACGAGAAATGACGCGAACAAGAAGCATCCGAAATAGATCCACGTCTTCCGGTCTGCGCGACGGTCAGCTTCGATCTCGGGATGCAGCTTGCGAGGTTCCATGACCCGCTTCCTGCCACAAGCCGGGCTGGAGCTGGAACAGAAATCTCAGGATTTCGTCCCCAGGTACCGCCGCACACCCCTGGCAGAGGCCTTTCATCCCCCCGACACACCGATCGCCCCATCCGAGCTGACTTGGACCCGTGTCCCCAACAGGCTGGCGTCAAATCCACAGGAGAAACCCATGCCCAACGCTCCCGCCTTCCCGCGCCGATACGATCTAGACTGGCTGCGCATTATCGCGTTTGGCCTGCTCATTCTCTACCATTCCGGCATGTTCTACGTGACTTGGGGCTGGCACGTGAAAAGCGTGCATGCAGGCCCTGAGGCCGAATGGGCGATGATGTTGCTGAACCCGTGGCGCCTCGCGCTGCTTTTCTTCATCTCCGGCGTGGCGCTACGCTTTGCAGCCGACAAGCTGGGCGGCTCGAAACTGGCCCGGGAACGCGTCGTACGTCTGGGCCTGCCCATCCTGTTCGGCATGGCGGTCGTGGTCGCGCCGCAAAGCTGGCTGCAGCTGGTCGAATCCGGGGAGTTTTCAGGCAGTTTCTTAGCCTTCTGGCCTCAATACCTTGATTTCGGGTCGGATTTTTCGATCACAACCCCCACCTGGAACCATCTCTGGTACATTGTGTACCTGCTGGTCTACACGCTGATGCTGGCGCCATTTGCGGGTCGGATCGCGCGCTTCATGGGCGGCACCGGCGCGCGGATCACAAAGCGCCTGTTCGGCGGAAAATGGGGGCCAGCCGCGGCGCTTGTCCTGCCCGTACTGCCCCACATACTCTACCGCATTACCCTCGATCCCTATTTCAAAACTACCCACGACCTCACCTGGGACTGGGCCAATCACGCCCACAGCCTGACCATGCTGATGATTGGTTTCCTGCTGGCCAAGGACGTCCATTTCTGGAGCGCAATCCGCCGCGTCTTGCCCTTTGCGGTCGGTCTGATGGTCGGTCTCGGCGCAGGCCTGTCTGTCCTCTGGGAAAACTGGGAAATGCTCAGCGAGGGCGGAGACTGGGACTGGATCATCTGGCCAGCCCGCATTGCGCGCCTCGCCTATGCCTGGATCACCATCGCAGCCCTGCTCGGTCTCGCCGAACGCTACCTCAACCGGCCCAGCCGCGCGCTGACCTACATGACCGAGGCGATCTTCCCCTGGTACATCCTGCACCAGACGCTGACCGTCATGCTCGGCTACTGGCTGACCCGGCAGGAACTGCCTGTCGGGATCGAAGCGCCGCTTGTCATCGGAGGCACATTTGCCGGATGTGCCCTGTTGCACGAATTGGTCATCCGCCGCGTCGGCTTTCTGCGGCCGCTATTCGGGCTGAAGCCCGCCAGCGCGTCGCCCGTCTCTAGAAAGGCGAGCGCGGCAGCGACAGTTTGAAAATGATCGCCAGCGCGCGGATCATGAAGGCTGCGAGGAGACCGCCTCCAAAGGCAAAGGTCTCCTCGACGGCGCTCAACTTGAGCAGGAAATAGACGAGCGACCCCATCAGGGCGGCTGTCGCGTAAATATCCTTCTTGAGCAGCAGCGGCTCTTCATTGGCGACGACATCACGGAGCAAGCCGCCGGCACTTGCCGTCATCGTGCCCATGATCAGCACGACCGGCCAGCCAAAGCCAAGCGACATGGCCTTCGCCGCGCCGGTCACCGCGAACAGCGCCATGCCGAACGCATCGGCCCAACGCAGGGGCCGGAAATTCTCCAGCCAGCGATGAAAGAAGAAGGCGGTGAAGCCTCCTGCGACCGCAAGCCCGAGGGTCTGCGTGTCCTCCAGCCAGAAGACTGGTTGGGACAGAATCAAGTCGCGCAGTGTGCCGCCGCCAATCGCTGGCAGGAAGGCCAGCACAATGACGCCGAACATGTCCATTTGCTTGCGCACGGCGACAATGCCGCCAGAGATCGCAAAGACGAACACGCCGATCCGATCGGCAAACAGGAGAAGAAGGTCAGGGGTCATATGCTGAGCAGGTTCAGCCTATTCGGCTGCCACCTCGGCCGCCTCGCGTTCACGGCGCAGGGATTCGGCTTTCTGCTCCACGAGACCGACAATGTGATCGACCATTTCGGCATTCGAGACATTATGGTCGGCGCGGCCGGAGACGAACATCTTGCCGCTTTCCTTGCCGCCACCGGTAAAGCCTAGATCGGTCAGGGCCGCCTCGCCCGGTCCGTTCACGACACAGCCGATAATCGACAGGCTGATCGGCTCGGAAATATGCGCAAGGCGCTGTTCGAGCAGTTCGACGGTCTTGATGACGTCAAAACCCTGCCGCGCACAGCTGGGACACGCCACGATGTTCACGCCGCGTGTCCGCAGACCGAGCGACTTCAGCATCTCGAAGCCGACCTTCACCTCTTCCACCGGATCGGCGGAAAGCGAGACACGGATTGTGTCGCCAATGCCAGCCCAGAGCAAAGCGCCCATGCCGATGGAGGATTTCACGGTACCTGTGCGCAGACCGCCAGCTTCAGTGATGCCCAAATGTAGCGGCGCGTCAGTTGCCTCGGCCAGTTGCTGGTAGGCCGCCACGGTCAGGAACATGTCCGAGGCCTTTACCGAAATCTTATAGTCGTGGAAGCCGAGATCATCGAGGATACGGGCATGGTCCAGCGCGGACTCGACCATCGCATCCGGGCAAGGCTCACCATATTTTTCCAGCAGGTGGCGCTCCAGCGAGCCGCCATTGACGCCGATCCGGATGGAGCACCCATTGGCGCGCGCCGCTGCCACGACTTCCCTCACCCGGGCTTCAGACCCGATATTGCCGGGATTGATCCGCAGGCAAGCCGCGCCAGCGTCGGCGGCTTCGATACCGCGCTTGTAGTGAAAATGGATGTCCGCAACGATTGGCACGGGACTCGCCCGGCAAATTTCCGGCATCGCGGCTGTGGAGTCTTCCGTTGGACAGGAGACACGCACAATGTCCACGCCCGCTTCTGCGGCGCGCTCGATCTGCGCGAGCGTGGCGGCGACATCCTCGGTCGGCGTGTTCGTCATGGTCTGCACGGCAATCGGGGCATCGCCGCCCACAAGCACGTTGCCAACGCGGATCTGGCGGGATTTCCGGCGCTCGATATTGCGCCAGGGACGGATTGGATTATGCGACATGGGCGCGGGGTCCTGTCCGGTGAGTGTCCCGGATCACATGGCGGGTCCGGCGGCTCATGGCAAGCCTAGCGGGTCGCCTTGTTGCCACCATTGGCAGCCATGGCTGGGGCCGCCGCGTCGGTGGCACGACCAATCTGGTCATCAATGCTCGCCGAAAATACCTGGGCGCCTTCAGGGCCCAGAGGGCCGATCGTGACATCACCGACACGCCATTCAAAGGCGCCGCCATTGCGGGCAGACACGGTCCAGCCGGCCTGAAGGCGCGGAAAATAGCTCTCCCCGGCAGCCATTACGCGGCTGCGGAAAATCGTGCCATCAGCGCCGCGAACTTCCATCCAGCCCTGCTTCACCGCCACCAGTTCCAGCGGCAAATTCCTGGGGACAGGGCGATCGGATTTCGTGGATTCCGCGAACAGGCTGTCACGCGCACCATTTACGGAGACGACACCAGGTTCGGCGGAAAGTTCGACATTCGGGCGCACCAATTGCGACACGCCGAGCGCGCCTGCGCCCAGCGCAACCAAGACCGCGGCCGCAGCAACCGCGAGTGGCCATTTGGCCTTTTCCGGTGCGATCTGGCCAATCTTGGGGACCGGGGCGTCGCTGTGCACTTCTTCGACAGCGCCGCATTCCTGACTGTAAATCCGGATTACGTCCTTTTCCGGCAGCTGGAGATACTTGGCGTAAGTATTGAGGATCGCGGTCAAATAGCCGCCACGTGGAAGTTCGCCGACTTCCATGCGCTCAATCCACATCAGATAGTCTTTGCGCATCAATGTTGCGCGGGAAACGTCTGCGATTTCGAGGCCCAGAGCCTCCCGCACACGGCGCAGGACCTGGCCCATACGCAACGTCTCGCCATCAAACTCGCGCGCCTGGAAAATCTCCATGGCGCGTTCGCGCGGGGTCATTTCCGTCTCATTCGACTCAGATTCCGACACGCTCGCAGACGTGTCCTGCGATGCCGCAGGGCTCGCATCATCACGGTCGTGCTCAGGGGTCAGGTCGTCGTGTGCCATATTCTTCCAGCTCTTCGATACAGCGAGGGGGTCCCCTCCCTGCAGCGCAATTTCTGGTCCATGAATGTGGTTATTATATGGGCCAGTCCATATTAACCATCAGAAAGCTCAATCCCATGATCGGCTGCCAAGGCTAATACTTGGTTACGGAAATCCTGCTTCGGGGCGTCCAGAGCCGCCAAAAAGTCGGGCCTGAATGCCTGCAAGTCGAATGACCTTATCATTTGCTTGACCGGTCCAATAGAGCCCGCCGACATCGACAATGTGGTAAATCCCAGTGCCACGAAGCAGAGCGCAGACAGGGTTGATCCCGTCGCTTCCCCGCACGCGGACATGCGTATGCCATGAGTTTTACAGGCGTCCGAGACCTCTTTCAGGAATCGCAATGCGCTAGGTGACACCAGATCGTAGCGATCCGATACATGCGGCGTCATCCGGTCAGCTGCGAAGAAAAATTGCATCAGGTCATTCGTCCCGACCGACAGGAATTCCGCCTTGCCGGCAAGTTCCGGCAAACCATACGCCAAGGCTGGCGTCTCCAGCATCACGCCGACTTCCACGCGTGACGGTCGGCGGCCTGTGCGCTTTGCCGACCATTCAACTTCTTTCAGCAACAGATCTCGCGCTTCCTCGAATTCGGACGCCACCGTCACCATCGGAAACATGACGGTCAGCGGTCGCTCTCCAGCGGCGCGGACGAGCGCGCGCAATTGGCGTCGGAACAGGCCCTTATGGTCCAGCGCGAACCGGATCGACCGCCAGCCCAACGCGGGGTTTTCTTCCCGTTGCAAGTTCAGCGCGGGCAGCACTTTATCGCCGCCCAGATCCACTGTGCGGAAGATGACCGGCTTGCCATCGGCCTTGTCCAGAACGCGCTTGTAGAGGTCGATCTGGTCATTCAGCTTGGGCAGAGATTCCGAGACGAGGAACTGAAATTCAGTGCGGAACAGGCCTACGCCGTCAGCGCCTGCCTGTTTCATCATGTCCATGTCGAGGTCGAGCCCTGCATTCAGCATCAACGAGACTTCCGTGCCATCGGTCGTGCGGGCTGGCAGATCCTTCAGCGCTTCATAGCCTGCCTGACGTTCTGAACGCAGCGAAACCCGCCCTTTGTACGCATCGTACAGGGAGTCATCCGGGCGAATATGAAGCGTGCCATCCTCGGCATCGACGATGACCCAATCGCCCTGGTCGATGCGTGTGGTCAGGCCGGCAATGCCACCCAGTGTCGGGATACCAAGGGCGCGTGCAACGATGGCCGCATGAGACGAGGCGGCTGCCTCCTCCATCAGGATCGCCCTGAGGCCGGTGTTGGAGTATTCCAGCAGTTCTGCCGGTCCAAGCCGCCGCGCGACAAGCACGCTGCGCTCCTCGCTGATCTGGGGCTTGCCCTCTTCCCCGCCGAGAATGCGTAGCAGCCGGTTGTCGAGATCTTCGAGGTCGTGCAGCCGCTCGCGCAAATAAGGGTCCCGCGCACTTTGCAGACGTGCGCGGTGTTCGCGCCGCGCCCGGTCAACCGACGCCTCAGCGGAAAGCCCGGACTTCACGCCTTCCTGCAGCTTTTCGGCCCAGGACGGATCATGTGCTAGCAGACGATAGGTTTCCATCACATCGCGCGGGTCTTCGCCCAGCGCGGCGCCATCCAATGCCATCATGCGGTCGATAGAGGCCTTCAGCTCCGCCATGCCTTCGGACAGGCGCTTGCTTTCGGTCACCTGATCCGCCGCGAAGAATTTCGCGGCCGGCACGACCGGATCGTGCAACACAGCGCGCCCATAACCGAGGCCTTCGCAAAACACGCGTCCTGTCAAGGATGCCGTGTTGCGCTCTCGCTTCTCATTACCGCCATTGTTCAGCGCATCGGGATCAATCCGATCGACAATCTCGGCCAGCACCATGGCGATTGTCTGGAGGTTGTCGATTTCCTCATCATCATAGGCCCGCTCGGTCCGGTTCTGAACCGTAAGGACACCAATGACACGTCCGCCGCGCAGGATCGGGACACCGAGAAAGGCGTGGAACGGGTCTTCGCCGGTCTCCGGCCGGTAGGAGAATGAGGGGTGGCGCGGCGCGTCCTGAATGGCCATCGGCTCGGCGCGGCGTGCAACCAGACCGACAAGTCCCTCATTCACGCTAAGGCGTGTGGCGGCGACAGCATCGGCCTTGAGACCTTCCGTCGCGATGAGGAGCAGCGCGCCGCCCTGCAGTCTGAGATAGATGGAACAGACATCAGCCACCATGGTGGAGGCGATCAGGCGCACGACCTTGTCGAGCCGAGACCGTGTTTCGCCTTCCTC
>NZ_DFME01000120.1:33169-34904 GCF_002375605.1 Hyphomonas sp. UBA3601
GAGCCGAGACCGTGTTTCACCTTCCTCCGCCATAACCTGGCGGAGCCGGTTCATCAGCAAGCGCGTCGCGGGCAGATTATAAGGCATGGTCAGCCCGTATGTCGCAGCCTCTATCAGGCAGCGTCAAGGCCGAATGCCGTATGGAGGGCCCGAACGGCCAACTCAGTATAGGCATCTCCAATCAGTACTGAAATCTTGATCTCCGAAGTAGAGATCACGTCAATATTGATGCCCTTCTCGTACAAAGCCTTGAACATTGTCTCTGCGACGCCGGTATGGCTACGCATGCCAACACCAACGATGGAAATTTTCGACACGTCGCGCACAACTTCGAGGCGCTCATAGCCAATTTCCTCATGCATGCTCTCAAGTGTGTCGCGTGCAATGGGGCTGTCCCGGTCGGTGCAGGTGAATACCATGTTGGCCTGTTCCGGCCCGCGCGCCTGCGCCTGGACGATCATGTCCACATTCACCCCGGCGCGGGCGAGGGCCGAGAAGATCTTGGCGGAGATACCCGGCTTGTCCGGTACTCCATAGAGCGTGACCTTAGCTTCATCCCGGGAATAGGCAACGCCGCTGACAACCTGTTTTTCCACGATTTCTTCCTCTGAGCAGACAATGGTTCCGGGGTTCGGCTCGCCCGGCTTCAGGAAACTGGACAGAACCCTTACGGGCACATTGTGATTCATCGCCATCTCGACAGACCGGGTCTGCAGAACCTTGGCGCCGAGGGACGCCAGTTCCAGCATCTCCTCAAACGAGATTTTCTCGATCCGCTGCGCCTTGGGCACAATCCGGGGATCGGTGGTGTAGACGCCGTCCACATCTGTGTAGATGTCGCACACATTTGCCTCAAGCGCGGCGGCAACCGCCACGGCGCTGGTATCCGAACCGCCCCGGCCAAGCGTGGCCACACGGTCATCGTCGGTCACACCCTGGAATCCAGCGATGACGGCAATCTCGCCGGCATCAATCGCGTCCGGCAGCGTGGAATCATCAAAGCCCATGATCCGCGCGCGGCCATGGCTCTTGTTTGTCTTCAGCCGCAATTGCCATCCGAGCCAGCTCCGCGCCTTCAGGCCCCGCCGGCGCAACGCCAATGCGAGAAGACCTGCCGTCACCTGCTCACCCGAGGCCACGACCACATCATACTCATCATCAAACTGCTCGCGCGGAAGGGCATCGCCCGCTGCGCCTTCGGCATAGCCCACCAGCTTGTTGGTCTCGCCCGACATTGCGGACACAACCACCGCCATGCGCTCGCCTTTTTCCGCACGTGCGGCGACGATGTCCGCCACATTCGCAATGCGATCAAGGTCAGCTACGGATGTGCCGCCAAATTTCAGAACCGTGCGCGCCATTTCGCCCCATATCCTGTCGTTTTCTTGGGATATCCCACTATATTCGCCCTCATAGGGGGTGTTCACGCCCGGATCAAACAGGTTTCTTGAACTATGACAGTAGCAAAAGACACGGCAGACCACGCGCCTGCCACACCCAGCATCGATCCGGACGAAGTTGCCAAGTTCTCAGCGATGGCTGCAGATTGGTGGAATCCCCGCGGCAAGTTTCGGCCGCTTCACAAATTCAACCCTGTGCGCTTGCGCTTCATCCGTGACCAGGCCGAGAAGCATTTCGGGATTGCACCGGAGGCCAAACGCCCGCTGGACGGCCTGAGACTGCTCGATATCGGGTGCGGCGGCGGGCTCGTCTGCGAGCCGATGAAACGGCTGGG
>NZ_DFME01000120.1:34974-48213 GCF_002375605.1 Hyphomonas sp. UBA3601
GAGCCGATGAAACGGCTGGGCGCGTCGGTCACCGGCGTGGATGCCTCGGAGGCCAACATCAAGACAGCGATGACGCATGCCAGCGAACAAGGCCTCGACATCGACTATCGCGCAGGCACAGCCGAAGGCCTGATTGAAAGCGGAGAGCCCCTTTTCGACATCGTGCTCAATCTGGAAGTTGTCGAACATGTCGCTGACCCGCACCAGTTCCTGAAAGATACGGGCGGTCTCGTGAAGCCGGGCGGCCTGATGATTGTCGCCACACTGAATCGCACCGCCAAGGCGCTGGCGACCGCCGTGATCGGTGCCGAGTACGTGCTGGGCTGGTTGCCGCGCGGCACACATGACTGGTCGAAATTCGTGACGCCGGACGAGGCCGATGCCGGACTCACAGCCGCAGGCCTCGTCACCGAACCGGCCATCGGCGTCTCCTACAATCCGCTGGCCGACAGCTGGAAGCTCTCCGGCGATACCAAGGTGAACTACATGATCGTGGCCCGGAGACCTGCCGAATGACGAAAATACCCACCCCCGAAGATGTGCTGGCCTACTGGATCGGCGATACGCGCCATTCTGCCGAAAACCTGAAGGAAAAGCACAAGCTCTGGTTCGGCAAATCGGGCGAGACCGATGCCGAAATTCGGGATCGGTTCCTGGGCCTGCTGGACGATGCTTCGCACATGCCCTTCGCCGATGATTGGGCGGCCGAGGGCCCGCGCGGACGGTTGGCCGCAATCATTGTGCTTGACCAGTTCAGCCGCAACCTGTTCCGGGGAGACGCTCGCGCATTCCATCAGGACTCACTTGCCCTTCGTATGTGCAAGGACGGCCTCGCGCTGAATGAGCACAAATCCCTCAGCGAAACAGAGCGCGTTTTTCTCTGCCTGCCACTGGAACATTCGGAATCCCTGGAAGACCAGAAACATTGCGTCGAAATGTTCGAAGAACTGGTCGCGGATGCGCGTCCGGAGTTCAAGGATTTCGCGAAAAGCACGCTGGATTATGCCCACCAGCACTTGAAGGTGATTCAGGATTTCGGTCGGTTCCCGCACCGGAACAAGGCGCTTGGGCGTGAGACAACCGCGGAAGAAGCCGAGTGGCTGGCAGAAGGCGGCGGCTTCTAGTCCAGCATTTCCGGCCCGCGCGGGTCCAGGCTCTTGCTGATATCCCGCTGCATGGCGCGGGTCAGCGTGTAGCGCGATGCGACAAGCGCCGCGAGGCCGTACAGGATCACCGGCAACACACAGAATACCAGAAGGAGGCCATGCAGGGCTTCGGGGGAGTTCTCCGCACCCGGCCGGAACCCGGCCACCCGTCCCAGCACGAAATAGCCAACACCGAACGCCAGGCTGCTGCCGATCTTGTAGGCACTTGTCAGGAGGGAATAGTAGATCCCGGCGCGGTTTTCCCCGGTTTTCGCTGCCTGATACTCCACCACATCGGCCGCCATGGAGCGCGCGATAACAACCGGGGCGCTGAAGGCGGCACCATTGACCAGCGCGCCGATCAGAAGCGCCCAGAAACCTCCGCCGAGACGTCCGGCAAGATAGTAGATCACATAGCTCGACATCCCCATGATCACCGCACACAGAAAAGCGGTGTTCTTCTCTGTCCGCGCCGAGAATTTGAGCCAGAAGGGCAACGCTGCAACAGCCGTAGAAAAGAAGATCATCAGCACGACGCTGGACATGGAATCCGACAAGCCAAAGACGTATTCTGCCACGAACAGATAGTTTGACGCCGTAATGGCCACGGCCGTCCCGACCAGCAGCTCCATGGACAGGACGACGCCGAGAAACCTGTTCCCGAGCGCCGCGATCATGGCTTTCAGATCAAACTTGGCTGCTTCGCCCTTGTCGCCGCGCATAGGCTTGTCCGGCACGAAGGTGCAGGCGAGGAAGGCCACGATCGGCAGGGAGATAAGCAGCGCCCAGCCCATGACCTCGACTTGCCCGAACCGGTCCACTTCGACACCAGCTGCAGCGAGGATCGCTGGCACAGCCAGCAAGGCCAGCATCGAAATGATGCTGAGCACTTCTGCCCATGTGAAGAAGCGGGAGCGATCATCATAGTCGGTCGCAATGGCGGGCACCCACGCAGACCGCGCGGTCTGCAACAGGGTGAAACCGACATAGAAGAGCAGCATCCAGACCACGAAATAGCCCGGCCCCGCGCCGCGCTCCGGCATGTAGATGAAATAGGTCGCCAGCCCCAGTATCGGCACGCTCAGCACGATCCAGTGGCGCACACGGCCCCACGGGCTACGGTATCGGTCAACCACGAAGCCCATCACCGGGTCGGTCAGGATGTCCCAGAAGCGGAGCACCATGAACAGGAAGCCGGTCAGCTCCAGGCCCAGGCCAACTTCATTTGCATAGAGCGGTGCAAGATACACGGCCAACGGCAACCCCACCCCCGCCAGCGGGACGCTGAGTGAGGAAAAGGCGAGTACTCTCGGTAGGGACAGGCGCGGGCCACTTGCGTCAGTCATGTGCGCAGCCTGCCCGGTAAAAACGTGACGGCCAAGTCATTTTTTTATTGCCGGAACGGTTGACGTCGCGCCGGTCGGGCCTGACACCGGATAAAAGATGTGCCGGGAGGAAATGGGCCAATGCTGAAGAAAATCTTGTTCGGGGTCGTCGCGCTCATTGTGCTTCTGGTGGCGGTGATCCTGTTCCGCACATTCACATATGGCGGCGCGGCGACGGGCGAACGCGTAGAGCTTCCCCCTGTGCCCGAAGTCTCCGCAGATCGCGCCGCAAGCCATCTGAGCGAAGCCATCCAGTTCCGCACGATCACGGTCGCTTCCGGCGACCCGCGCGTCGGTCAGGAAGGCCCGTGGCTGGAATTGCATGACTGGTTGGAGACGACCTATCCCGCCGCGCACGCCGCCATGAACCGTGAACTCGTGCCCGGTACCCTGTCCCTGCTCTACACATGGGAAGGATCAGATCCCTCGCTCGACCCGTTGCTGCTGATGGCCCACCAGGACGTCGTACCGGTGAACATCGGCACTGAGGACGACTGGACCGGCGCGCCCTTCGCAGGCGAGATCGTCGACGGCTATGTCTACGGTCGCGGCGCGCTTGACGACAAGGGCAGCCTCGTCGCCCTGATGGAAGCGGCTGACGCGCTCGCCGCAAACGGGTTCCAGCCCAAGCGCACCGTCCTCATCATGTTTGGCCATGACGAGGAAGTGCTCGGCAATGGTGCCGAGGCTGGTATCGCCCTGCTGAAATCACGCGGCATCTCGCCGGTCATGGCACTGGACGAAGGCTTTGCGATTATTGACCCTTCCCCGCTGACCGGAAAGCCAATGGCCTATATCGGCGTCTCCGAGAAAGGCTATCTGACGCTCACCCTGACCGCGCTGGCCGAGGGCGGGCATTCATCCACACCGCCACGCGACTCTGCTGCGGTCCGTCTCGCCCGCGCCATTGTTGCGCTGGATGAGAATCAGATGCCAGCCGACTTTTCCAAACCTCCGGTGTCTGATCTTTTCCGCGTCTCCGCCCCGGACCTGCCCTTCATGCAGAAGATGGCCTTTGCCAATCTCTGGCTGTTCGCAGGCAGCGTGGATTCCGCCATGGCCGATATCCCGGCCGGCAATGCCATGATCCGCACGACCACGGCGCCCACCATGCTGGCCGGCTCCGCCAAGGAAAATGTTCTGGCCCAGCGCGCCATGGCGACCGTGAATTTCCGTGTGCACCCGAACAATACGGTCGAGGACGTGATCAAACACGTGAAAGACGTCACGTCTGACATCAAGGGGATTGAGGTGACGGTCTCCGACGGCGGCATCAGCGGCAGCGAAGCATCGCCAGTCTCGCCTACCGACAACAAGGCCTATGCCGTGCTCGCCAGCGTAGCCGAAGCGCAAGGCGGCGGCGCCGCAGTTGCACCCGGCCTGGTGCTGGGTGCCACGGATGCCCGCTATGCCAGCGCCATCACCGACAGCGTCTACCGCTTCGCGCCGTCCGTGCTGAACCCGACCGACCTTTCAGGCTTTCACGGCACCAATGAACGTCTCGCGGTTGAGAACATGAAACGTCTGTCGGAAGGCTATGCCCAGATCATTGTGGCAATGGATAGTGGGGACTAAAAAACGTTTGATGCCCCCCGCCCACCCGGGTCCCTCGGGGGGCACCAAACTCCCCTCCCACCGTCATGCAGCCACGGGGACTGCAGGACGGTAAGCTTCAGCATCTGATGTGAACTCGGCATGGCCGTAGCGTTTCAGCAACTTGCGGATACGCGCCGTCAGTCGCCGATCCGCAATGCCGCGTAATCCGGGCACGGAAAGGGCAAACCGGTACAGTGCCATCTTGGCCGAGATGTAAGGGAACAGGCCCATCGCCACCGCATAGTCCAGCGGCCCGACTGGCACGCCGATCTCACGCGCTTTCTGGCTGTCACCGCCAAGAAAGTGTTTCACCAGGACCAGCCGCGCGAGCCGCTTTTCCAGTGCGTTGAACAAGCGGTGACCGAGCTTGCGGTCTGGTGGCAAATACGCCTCCAGCGTGGCGCGCACCAGTGTGCCACAAGTCTCGTCGTCAAAGCCCTGGCGGATGGACGCGCCCCGGGCATTCATGATGTCAACAATGCCCTGCGGCGTGTCCATCAGCAAATCTTCCGGCAGGCCGAGCAGGTAACAGCGATAGCGGCTGAACTCAACACGGGCGCGCTCATCCGCAGTGAACTCGGTACGCCCCTCATCCAACATCTGGTAGGCGAGCAGGAACACATCGATCAGGCCAGCTGGCATCTGGTCGACTTGTGGCACCGGAATGCCGTACACGGACACGTCCCAGCTTTTCATCTTGCGCAGGATGTTGAACCGGACCATGGAATGCATCAGCCGCACCATGGCAGCGGCCTTGAAGCCCTCGCCACGCGGCTCCAGCGCACCGGGCAGCGTGGTCACCGTAAAGAAAGTCGCCGTCTCGTTGACGCGGCGCGCAGATGTCGAATATCCGAGCGTGCCCGTAATCGCCATGGGCAGCGCGGTATACTTGTTCATGAAGGTTGCAAGGAACGCCCCCCGGATCATCCACGGGGACGTCACCGCCATGGGGAGACGGTTCAGCGCCGCGCCCTTCCGCACCATGTCCATGTCCAGCCAGTCCGGCCTGGTTTCCATTTCCGTGATCAGGGCCACCAGTTCCGGCGGCGCATCGGGCACAGCTTCCAGCCCCTCATCGCAGGCCGTCGTCAACATATCCACGAGCCGCCTGAAACCATACTCACCCATCAGGGCCGCATAGGCATCAGCCGTCACATCCCCCAACATCGTATAGGCCTTGACCCGCGCAACCATATCCGCTGGAGGCGGCGCCATATTGTGCAGCGATGGCGGTAGTGAACTTTCCGCTACATCCTGAGTGTAGCGTTCTGGTGTCTGCGTGAAATCGACATCGCCATACATTTGAGGCAAGGCTGATTTCTGCAGCTCAATCCGGTCGTGAACCTGCGCGAGCGAGGGATGCATTCAGACGCCTCCTGTAGTGTTCTTGGCAGTCGCCGCCCTATAATGTAAGCAAAGCTCAGATATTCCACTCGCATCAGGATGTACGCAGGGTCAAGCAAATCGGAATGCACAAGTGACTGAAAAAAATAGAAGAAAACCAAGGCAAGCCCGAGCTCAGGCAACGGTGGAAGCCATTCTGGAAGCAACGTTTCAGCTTTTGGAATCGGATGGTCTCACAAATTTAACCACAAACCACATCGCTGAGCGCGCTGGCGTCAGTATTGGCACGCTCTACCAGTATTTTGCCGACCGGGAAGCCATCCTCTTTGCGCTCAGTCAGCGCCAAAGCGACAATGTCCGCAAAATGATCACGAAGATTGTTCTGGATTCCCCTGAGACATCACCCGTACGTGCTGTCATCCGGGCACTGATGCATGGCCCCACAGGTTCGCCTCAAACACGGCTCATCCTCTCAGACGTCCTGTTTCGCTCTGGCGGCAGCGATGTCATGAGCCGCCAGCATTTTGCCTTCCTTGAATCCATCAGTGGACAGCAAAGTTTCGACTTTCCCCACGGCCGGGAAGCGGCTTTCATCCTGACACACACTGTCGTGCAATTGCTGAGAGCGGCTGCCGCAGAACCGGAATTGGAACTCGATGCGGACATTCTGGAAGATGAACTCGTCCATCTGGTGGAAAGCTATATCGAAAGCCTGATGACACGCACCACTGCGCGGTCAGCTTAGCCGCTATTGAAATGGCCCCAAATGCGTTCGGCCAAAGCTTCGTTGACGCCGTCCACTTCCATCAAGTCGGCAACCTTCGCGCGCGAGACGCCCTTGGCCGATCCGAAATGGTGAAGCAGAGCCTTCTTCCGCGTCGGACCGACCCCTTCGATCTCGTCCAAGGGTGAGGTCTTGATTGCAGCAGAGCGTTTTGCCCGGTGCGCGCCAATCGCCCAGCGATGGGCCTCGTCGCGCAGGCGCTGAAGGTAATAGAGCACTGGGGCGGTTTCCGGCAGCTTGAAGGGCGCGCGGCCCGGCCGGAAGAATTGCTCCCGTCCGGCATTCCGGTCCACGCCCTTGGCGATGGAGACAAGGTTTACATCTTCCGGGGTCACACCAATTCCGGCCAACGCCTCGATCACGGCGTTCAATTGTCCCAACCCGCCATCAATCAGAACAAGGTCTGGCCAGTTTGTGCCATTGCCCTCTTCGCGCTCTTTCAGGGCGCGGGAAAACCGCCGTCGCATCACCTCGCGCATCATGCCGTAATCATCGCCCGGCTCGATGCTCGTATCCTTGATATTGAACTTGCGAAACGCGTTCTTGATGAAGCCTTCCGGACCGGCGACCACCATTCCGCCCACGGCGTTTGTACCCTGAATGTGAGAATTGTCGTAGATCTCGATACGCTCCGGAGGAGTCTCCAGCTCGAACACTTTCGCCACTTCGGCCAGCAGGCGCGTCTGGCTGGCCGTCTCGGCCAGCTTGCGCGACAGGGCTTCCCCTGCATTGCGCGCGGCCTGGGTGACAAGGTCCTTCTTGCTGCCCCGTTCGGGACGACGCACTTCCACCTTGCGCCCGGCTTTCAGCTCAAGCGCGTCAGCGATCAGTTCGGCCTGGTCCGGTAATTTGTTCACAAGGATCAGCTTTGGCGGCGGGCGCTTGTCATAGAATTGCACGAGGAAGGCCGACAGCACTTCTTCCGGTGTCTGCTCGCGCTCATGGCGTGGATAGTGCGCGGTCGCCCCCCAGTTCTGTCCCGCCCGGATGAAGAAGACCTGCACACAGGAGACCCCGCCATCCATCTCGATGGCGAACACATCTGCCTCTTCGATGTCTTCCGGGTTCACATCCTGACTGGCACGCACATGGGCCAGCGCCCGGATCCGGTCGCGCAGCCGCGCCGCACGTTCAAATTCCATGTCATCTGCCGCCGCTTCCATATCGGCGGCGAGGCGCTTTTGCAGGTCGGCCCCCTTTCCGCGCAGGAAGTCTGCCGCCTGATCGGCAAGGGCCTGATAGTCCTCGGTCTCGATCAGTCCGACGCAGGGCGCCGCACAGCGCTTGATCTGGTGCAACATGCAGGGCCGCGTGCGCACACTGTAGACACTGTCCTCACAGGTGCGCAGCAGGAAGGCTTTCTGCAATGTGTCCAGCGTCCGCATGACAGACCCGGCACTGGCGAACGGACCGAAATAGTCGCCCTGATCCATCTTGGACCCGCGATACTTCTTGATCTGGGGCGCTTCATGGTCCCGGCGGATCAGGATGTAGGGAAACGATTTGTCGTCACGCAGCAATACGTTGAAACGCGGCTTAAGGCTCTTGATGAGACTCGCTTCCAGCAGCAGCGCTTCGGTCTCCGTCTCGGTGACCACGAACTCCATCCGCTTGGTCATGGAGATCATGCGGGCGATCCGCTGGGTATGCCCGCCGAGCCGCGCATAGTTCGAGACCCGCGCCTTCAGGTCGCGCGCCTTGCCCACATACAGGACATCGTCATGTTCACCGAACATGCGATAGACGCCCGGCTTTGCAGGCAGTCGTTTGAGATTGTCCTTGATGACGTCAATGCCCCGTAGGGACGCTGCGCCGGAATCAGTCGGGTTCATGCCTCAACAGATAGTCCGGCTTGGCCGGGGATGCGAGCCTCAGAAGAAGTTGATTACATCCTGAACGTCAAACCGGGAATCAATCATCCATCCCGCACCGAAGCTGAACAGCATCACCAGGACGATCGACGAGACGAAGGATCGCCCCCGTGCCGGGTCGGCCTTGCGACGCCCTGCCCGCACCAGGATCAGCATGAACAATATCAGAATGAACACGACCATGAAGAACAGCTTCTCCATGTCGTCGAGACGATCTACCCAACGTGAGAATTCGAGATAGGCCTCATTGGCCACTTCGGCGACCTTGTCCAGAACCCGATTCAACAGGTCCCTACTCGATGAAATGCTCATGGCTCCGTATCACTGATCCCTTTCCGGGACCGCCTTTCGACTGGGTTGCATAATCCTGCATCATGCCAAAACAAGGCTAATAGTCTGGCCCAAGCGCGCAGGTGATTTTTGGGAATGTTGTTAAGGCCTCAGAAAGGCTTTGAGGCTGGCCCTTGAGGCCCGTGCGTCAGAATTACCCTCGCCCTCCCCTTGCGGGCCGGGGCCCTCAGGATTAAGCGAAGGCAAACGCCGCCGCGCGTGACACTTCACGGGAAAACCTCATGTCCGACACCTTCCACTTCTCCGATGCCCTCGACCGCGTAAAGCCATCTGCCACCATCGCCGTCACCACCAAGGCCAATGAGCTGAAACGGGCCGGACATGACGTGATTGGTCTTGGCGCGGGCGAGCCGGACTTTGACACGCCGGACAATATCAAGGACGCCGCCATCCAGGCGATTCGCGATGGCAAGACCAAATACACGCCCGCAGATGGCATCCCGGAGCTGAAGGAGGCGATCTGCGCCAAGTTCCAGCGCGAGAACGACCTCACCTACACGCCCAGCCAGATCCACATTGCGCCGGGTGGCAAGCCGGTCATCTACAATGCCTTCCTCGCCACCCTGAACCCCGGCGACGAAGTCATCATCCCGGCCCCCTATTGGGTGTCGTATCCAGACATGGTCCTGCTCGCCAGCGGCACGCCCGTCGCCATCGAATGCGGCCCGAATGCCCAGTACAAACTGACACCCGAAGCCCTCGAGGCCGCCATCACCCCGAACACCAAGTGGCTGCTCCTGAACTCGCCATCCAACCCGACCGGCGCCGCCTATACCGAGGCTGAGCTGCGCGGGCTCGCCGACGTCCTGCTGCGCCATCCGCATGTCTGGGTTCTGACCGACGACATGTACGAACACCTCGTCTATGACGACTTCAAATACTTCACGATCGCCCAGGTCGAGCCCGCCCTGTACGAGCGCACGCTCACCGTAAATGGCGTCTCCAAAGCCTATGCCATGACCGGCTGGCGCATCGGCTATGCGGGCGGCCCGGAAAAATTGATCACCGCCATGCGCAAGGTGATCAGCCAGACCACATCCAATCCCTGCTCGATCAGCCAGTGGGCCGCCGTCGAAGCGCTGAACGGCCCACAGGATTTCCTGCCCACACGCCGCGCCGTCTACCAGCAGCGCCGCGATATGGTGGTCGCCGGCCTCAACGCCGCCGAAGGAATCACCTGCCCCACGCCGGAAGGCGCCTTCTATGTCTATCCGTCCTGCGCGGGCGTCATCGGCAAGACCAGCCCGTCCGGCAAGGTGATTGAAAGCGACAAGGATTTCGCTGCCGAATTGCTGGAGCAGGAAAAGGTGGCCATCGTCTTCGGCGAGGCGTTCGGCCTGTCCCCGGCCTTCCGCGTGTCTTATGCCACCTCAACCGAGGCGCTGCAGGAAGCCCTCACGCGCATCCAGCGTTTCTGCGCAAATCTGACATAGGAAACTGCTATAGAACAATCCTATATCCGGCCTTCCCCCTATTGATTGGCATGGAACGATCGGGGCTCTTACGTCTTTGATAAGAGAGACAAAGGAGTTACCCCCATGCCTGTAGATATCGGTTTGAACGACGAAGCCCGTAATACGTCCGCTGACGCCCTGCGCGTTTTGCTGGCGGAGACTTATGCACTCTATTCCAAGACCCACGGATATCACTGGAATGTCACCGGTCCGCGCTTCAACAGCCTGCACACCATGTTCGAGACACAGTATAACGAACTCTGGATGGCGCTGGATGAGATTGCCGAACGCATCCGCGCGCTGGGCCATTTCGCCCCGACATCACCCGCAGAAATGGTAGAGCCAGCCACGATCAAGCCCGACAATGGCATTCCGGACGCCGACACGATGGTCGAGAATCTGGTCAAAGGGCATGAAGCCGTCAGCCGCGCTGGCAAGGCAGGCCTGAAAATTGCCGAAGACAATGGCGACGCGGTGACCGCAGACCTGATGACTCAGCGCGCGGCGATCGCAGAAAAAACAGCCTGGATGCTGCGCGCGAACCTCTGATCCGCCCGCCAATACTGGATTGGCGCATCCTGCATATTGCACTGCACAACACTTGCCGTGCCTCATGGGCTTGACCGCGCCCATGAGGCGCGGCAATCTTGCATTCAGTTAATGAAAAAGCGGCCGTTAGAGCCTTGGATTCAAGGCAAAAAAAGGCCCGGCAGCGAATGAACGCGCCGGGCTGTAAGTATCGGGCCCCGTAGGGGGGAGGAAACGCCCAATCGGAGGAATGATTGGGTTAATGCCCGAGGCCCTTGGCATGCGTGGTAGATAACCTCTCCCCCGATGATTACAACCAACATGACAGCAAAGCTTTCATGCACTTATGCATGGATGTCGCATTTCTGACTAATTCTGACGCATAGCCGGACGGCGCAGGATCTCGGTCTCTGCGGTGATGAAGTCCCGGAAGGCCGACACGCGCTTCGAGCGGCGCAGATCGCTCGGATAGATAAAGTAGAGATCGAAGATCGGGCCGACCGTCTCCGGCAACACTTTCACAAGCCGCGGCATGGTCCCGGCCATATAGTCCGGCACGTCGGCAATCCCCAGCCCGGCATCCACGGCCCGCAACATGGCGAACACATTGTTCACCTTCAGTGCGGCCTGGCGCGGCGGGCTGTCATCCCGGCCCACACGGCAGGCAAAGCTCATCACATCCAGCATCGAGCTTTCATCGCCATAGGCAATGATCCGGTGATTATCGAGGTCCTGCGGCGTGCGTGGCATGCCATAGGCTTTGAGATATTCCGGCGAGGCATAGAGATTGGTCGCCACCGTGCCCAGCTTGCGCTGGATCAGGTCCGCCTTGTCCGCCGCCCACAGGCGGATGGCGCATTCGGCCTCCAGCTTCAGCAGGTCATATTCGCGGCTGTCATCAAGGCGCAGGTCGAGATTCATGTCCGGATGCTTGCGGGCAAACCCGCCCAGGCGCGGCACCAGCCAGGTCGAGCCGAACGCCACCGGCGCCGCCACGATCAATTCGCCCTGTGGGGTCTCCTGCTGGTCCTTCAGCAAGGCATTGGCCGATTGCGCTGCTGTCGCCATTTCCATGGTTGAGCGGAACAGCGTGTGGCCGCTATCGGTCAGCACCAGGCCGCGCGCATGCCGCTGGAACAGGGAGACGCCCAGCGCCTCTTCCAGCGCCGCAATCTGACGTGAGACAGCCGACTGCGAAATGCCCAGCCGTTCACCCGCAGACGTCAGGCTGCCTGCTTCGGCTGCCGCGTGGAAAGATTTCAATTTGCCCCAATCCATGGGGAGCGTTTGTGACGCCTAAATGACCCCACGGCAAGCAGAGAATGCGGGCGGCCGCAGCGGCGCTGCCTATAGGATGGATTGAGCAAAGCGATACCCGCCAGATGGTGAACGCCTTTGAGGTTTCTGATGGAGAGGCAATTGCATTGGGCAATTCTGCATACAAAAATCACCACTGCAAAATAGAGGACTCAGGGACATATCCTGCGACCAGGGACTTGAATCTGATGTTTGGGGACACCGCCTCAAGTTCAGGAAACACGGACTTGGCAACGCAAATCTGGTAGCGCTCCCGATCAGGCCGGAACAGAAGCTGACCTTTCGTCACCTCTGGCCGAAGATGCATACTCTTGAACTTACTGAGAAAAAAATAGCCATTGCCGAGCTTCTCAATACTGTAAGACGAACGCTCCAGATCAATCGCATCCAGAACAACTGTAACGTCCATCGCCGTCAGTTGCGGCGCTATATCATTCAGCAAGGCCTCATCATATGTGGCCTCACGAACACTTAACTGATCTTCGAAAAGGCTCAGAAGCTTCCGGGTGCCCTCCGGGCGGGCAAGCAGGCAACTCCTTAACCTCGCAATGGTAATTGGATCGTTCCGGAAATACTCGTCGGCCTCTTCCTGCGTATCGAAAAATTCGGCGTCCAAGCTAAGGACAAGCGACGCCTCCTTTAAACTCTCAAAACCCTTTCCCGGACTTGGCCATTGCGGGTGTAATGGATCAACACCTGTGGGCGTCACCGCGTTCAGAAAGCACTCTTCCGTCATGGGGTGAAGCCAACAGAAATCAGCTTCATCTTCCGTTGCCAGATTGTCCGGCACGAAAATTGTGACAGCTACCCTGTTAAGCGCGGCAGGGTGGGTCCGCCAGACCGGCATATCTCGCACGAGATCCTGGACCACGCCCGGTAATTTATCGAAATGCACCATGCGCGACATGTCGGAATCACTCATGGGGTGCGGATCGCTGGGATCGGGAATGGGATCTCTCATATATCACAGACCTTTCTTCTTTTGTGCATCACCGCTCTCTGCCTGCTTCAGAGAAACTTCTCCCTCGGCAACCTCTATGCAGTAATCATTCGTACTGCTGGAGGATGTGAACTTCAAGCCTGACAATTGCGCCTGAGCTGGCCAAGCAGGAGAGACACCCGAACTTAAATCCCTATCCGTCTGATAGCCCCTTCCCCCATACTTCCCGCATGGATGCGCAGACCGACATTCTCAAACGCGGGCTGGAACACGCCGCCCTTGCCGTGATGGATGCGTCGGCACTGGCGAACCTGCATCTGGGGCCGAAGCGGATCGGACGCGGCCTGGCGCAGCGCGTCTCCGGCCGGCTCCGCATTCTTGAGACAATCGTCCGTCGGCTGATCCTCCTGATGGCGCTCGGCCTGCAGCTGGCCCCGACGCCGCCGCGCCCGGCTCCCGCCAATCCCGCGCCAGAGCCCGACCTGCCCGAAGGCGTCGAACTGGCCATCTTCCCGCGCCTCTCC
>NZ_DFME01000082.1:0-916 GCF_002375605.1 Hyphomonas sp. UBA3601
ATGGGCGTCGGCAAGCCGATCGATCTGGTGGAAAGCGTCGCGCGTGGCGTCGATATGTTCGACTGCGTCCTGCCCACGCGGTCCGGTCGCCACGGTCAGGCCTGGACCTGGGACGGGCCGGTGAACGTCAAGAATGCGCGGTTCGCAGAAGACACTTCACCGCTCGACGAGGCAGTAAACTGCAAGGCCAGTCAGGACTATTCACGCGCCTATTATCACCACCTTTTCAAGGCGGGTGAGTATCTCGGGCCCATGCTGCTCAGCTGGCACAATACGGCTTTCTTCCAGGCGCTCATGGCCGAGATACGACTCAGTATTGCGGAGGGACGGTTTGAAGCCCTGCGTCATCGACTTCAGACGGCGTGGGCGTCGACGAGGTCGGCTCCGAAGGACCAACAGGGGTAAGATTGTCGAGTTGCTTTTGTTGATAGGCGTCATACGCGCCTGAATTCGGCACAGTCGGCGCATCGCCCTTGAAAGTGACCGCCGTTGGGTCGCGCTCTGCGGCGAAATCCGGACGAGCGGGCAGGGGGCAATCCATGGCGAGGCCCATGCCTTTCAGATATGCCCGTCGTTGCGCACCGATCTTGTAGGCGAGATTATACTTCTTCTCGTGGCTTTCCGCGCCTGTAGCTTTGCGAACGATACCCCGGAACGGAATCAGGCCGCGGGCTTCGGAGGCGATTGCGCCAAGCGTCGCATCGGCGGCTGAATCCGCCAGTTTCTCGGTGCGAAGGCGTTCATCCGGAACCGGCGTATCCCAGTCAGGGCCAAGCACGGCATCAAGGTCAGCCAATCGCTGTTCGATTTCCTCGCAACTCATTTTCTCTGGAAGCTCGTAGGGGCTCTGTACCCCTTTGAGAATGGGAGGGATTTCTTCTCGGCGCAGGTTGAAGTCTTCCAATGGCGACAGAGC
>NZ_DFME01000082.1:1061-24156 GCF_002375605.1 Hyphomonas sp. UBA3601
TCGATGCGGTTTTTTGTGTTGTCGGGGCAGGTTGGCTGGCGCATGCGCCAACTGCTGCAAGTGTAAGGAAAAGGGGGAATATACGTCTCATGCGGCGAGGGTGATGCGAAAATTGTGGCGACTTCAAGCCATACAATGCAAGAGGCGGTTGACCGCTCGGTTCTGGTCGCCTAAATCGCGCGTTCCGGCGTGCCCTTAGCTCAGCTGGTAGAGCAACTGACTTTTAATCAGTAGGTCACAGGTTCGAACCCTGTAGGGCACACCATTCTTTTCCTTTTTTGACGAAGTCAAAAATTTTCGATCCTGTGAAGCGAAAATCGGAATAGAATGATTGAGGTGAAGCCGAGATATCTGCGCCTTTCCAGTTACCCCGATTTAACCCCGCCGGCCACTTCTCCTCGGAACATCTCGCGCTTGTCGCCCGTTGGTTTTTCGAAAGGAGACTCATCATGAACAAGCAAGAAACAGATATCGATACCCAGCGCCAGAACGACCTCAGCCAGCAGCGAGGTGATGGCGAGACCCCCGGCCGCGAGGATACGAATCAGGCTGGCTACCGCAGCACGGACGACCAGCCGCAGGACGGCGAGCACGGATTCTTGCGGGATGACGGTCAGAAGGACCGCCCAGACGCACCCGGTACCGCCGCAGAACGTGCCCAACGCCTAGATGAGGGCAAGAACCCGGTTCTGATGCCGCGTGATGGGCGTCATCCAAATGCACCCGAGACGCTTAATGCTGATACAGGGGCCGAAGATACAAAGGCGGGCGCGTTGAAACAGTCCCCGGACACGCACGAACTCGAAGACGCCTATTCCCAGAACGATCCGGGGGTGGAGACCAAACAGTAAAACAGCAAAAAGAGCCGGACTGGGGTAAAACCCGTCCGGTTTTTCTATCGGGTCCTGGCGGATGGAGCAAAGCTCCGGACGCTGGGGCCTTTTTAGTGAGTTGAATGGAATGAAATGACCCCGAGTGCACGCGAGGCTCCGTCCATCCGCCGGGAGTGCCAAGAAGAGACGACAATCCTCTTCGCGCTCCGGACCTTCGTCGGCACTTTCATCGCAGGATGCCGACAGGTGGAGTGTATACATCTGGCGACCCGGTCGGATTCAGGACTTTGGGGCCTTTGAAAAGCCTCAGTAAAATCTGGAAGCCGTGGGGGATAGTGGCAGCGAAACCGTTGTTCCTGCCCTGCTGAGGCGTTAACGCTGCCAAGCGGAAAGGATGCGTTTATGGACAGGCTCGCGCGGATAGCGGTTCGAGACCGGCTGCTGGAGCGGCTCGCGGCCCCGACGCCGCTGATCATGGGCATCTTGAATGTGACCCCTGACTCTTTTTCCGATGGGGGCGCGCATGACACCCTGTTCGCTGCGCAAGCGCATGCCCGGCAAATGGCCGAGGACGGCGCAGACATTCTCGACATTGGCGGTGAGTCGACACGGCCCGGAGGTGATCCGGTGAGCCTCGAAGACGAATGGGCCCGCGTGCGTGAGCCCATTACACGCCTTGCCGGGCCGGACGCCTTGCCGCTCTCCATCGACACTTACAAGACCGAGATCGCCCGGCGCGCTGCCGAAGCGGGCGCGGTGCTTGTGAATGATGTCTGGGGCATGACCAAGGATGAGGGCATGGCCGACGCCGTGGCCGAGACTGAAAGCCTTGTCTGCATCACGTACAATCGCGGCAAAACGGATGGCGACATAGACCTCCGCGAGGACATGGCGGAGTTCTTCGGGCGCGCCTTCGACATGGCCGACCGCGCCGGCATTCCCCGCACGCACATCCTGCTTGATCCGGGTGTCGGCTTTTCCAAGACGTATGATCAGAATTTCGGTGTGCTCGCGCACCTGAATGTGCTCGTCGATACCCAATGTCCGGTCCTGGTCGGAGTCTCCCGGAAGTCCTTTATCGGACGCATGACGGGCAAGCCCGTGGAGGATCGTCTTGTCGGGACGCTTGCCGCCGGGCTCGACAGCGTCTACCGGGGCGCAACGATTCTTCGTGTCCATGATGTCGCCGCGCACCGCGAGGCGCTCGACATGTTTCAAGCCATTGGGAGCGCCAATTGACCGACCGCATCTTTGTTTCAAATCTTTGCCTTCATGGCTTCCATGGGGTCCACAAGGCGGAGAAATCCCTCGGCCAGAAATTCTTCATCGATATCGACTGCCGTCTCGGCCAGCCCGCGACGTCAACCGACCAGATGGAAGAGACCGTCCATTATGGGGAAGTCTGTGACCTTGCCGAAGACCTGTCCGGAAAGACTGTGTTCAATCTGATTGAAACCTTTGCCGAACGCATCGCCGATGCGATCCTGGCCAAGTGGGTCATTGTCGAGGAAGTGACCGTCACTGTGCGCAAGCCGTCGGCGCCAATTCGACATCTGGTGGACCATGTCGGCGTGTCGATCACACGCAGCCGCAATGGCTGAGGCTGCGCTCGGCCTCGGCACCAATCTGGGCGACCGCGAGGCGGCGCTGGCGCAGGCGGTGGACTTGCTGGCCGCAATGCCGGGTATTGAGCTTGCTTCCGTCTCCAATCTCTACAGCAGCGCGCCTTGGGGTGTTACGGACCAGCCGGATTTCCTGAATCTTTGCGTGCTGATCGAGACAGGTCTTGGACCGCTGCAATTGCTGCATGCCTGCAAGGCCATGGAAGCCGAACTGGGGCGACAGGAACGTTTGCGCTGGGGTCCGCGTGAGATGGATGTGGACGTGTTGCTGATGCAGGGCGTGACGCTCGACACCGAGACGCTGGCCATCCCGCATCCACGCATGGCGGAGCGCCGGTTCGTGCTGGAGCCGCTGGCGGAGATTGCGCCGGACTGGGCTCTGGAAGATGGCACTGTGACAAGCAAATCGGCCGCCCTCAAGAAGAAGGCGGCCGATCAGATGTGTGTATTGGATGAGGCGGCAACGCGTCGGTTTGCGTCGCTGCGAAGCGCCTAGAGGTTCTTCACAATGTCCTCGACCATCTTCTTCGCATCCGCGAGCAGCATCATCGTGTTGTCGCGGAAGAAGAGTTCGTTCTGAATGCCGGCATAGCCTGAACCCATCGAGCGTTTGATGAACAGGACCGTTCCGGCATTCTCGACGTCGAGGACCGGCATACCATAGATCGGGCTGGTCTTGTCGGTCTTCGCGGCCGGGTTGGTGACGTCGTTGGCACCGATCACGAAGGCAACTTCGGAATTGCGAAAATCCGAGTTGATATCTTCCAGTTCGAAGACTTCATCATACGGCACCTGCGCTTCGGCGAGCAGGACGTTCATGTGCCCCGGCATCCGGCCCGCGACGGGGTGGATGGCGTATTTCACTTCAACGCCTTCTTCCTTCAGCTTGTCGCACATCTCTTTGAGAGCGTGCTGGGCCTGGGCGACGGCCATGCCGTAACCGGGCACGATGATGACCTTGGAGGCGTTCTTCATGATGAAAGCCGCGTCTTCGGCCGAGCCGCGCTTGAACGGACGGTCTGCATCCGCGCCTGCGCCACCGGTGGCCGCATCGTCGCCGCCAAAGCCGCCGAGGATGACCGAGATAAAGCTCCGGTTCATGCCTTTGCACATGATATAGGACAGGATCGCGCCCGACGAGCCGACGAGCGCGCCGGTGATGATCAGCGCGAAATTGCCCAGCGTGAAGCCGAGCGCCGCTGCAGCCCAGCCAGAATAGGAGTTCAGCATCGAGACGACGACCGGCATGTCCGCGCCGCCAATCGGGATGATCAGAGTAATGCCGAGGATCAGGGCAAGCACCGTGACGCCCCAGAAAGCCCATTGTGCCGAACCGTTTGACTGGATCAGGATGACCATCAGGACCACGATGCCGACAGCTAGGGCGATGTTCAGCAGGTGACGGGCGGGCAGCATGATCGGCGAGCCGGACATGTTGCCATTGAGCTTGGCGAACGCAATCAGCGAGCCGGTAAAGGTCAGCGCACCGATGGCGGAGCCGAGGCCGAGTTCGATCAGGGACGCTGCCTTGATGCCAGCGATGCCGGAAATGCCGAAACTGACCGGAGAGTAGAGCGCGGCAGCCGCCACGAGCACGGCGGCGAGGCCGACGAGGCTGTGGAAGGCGGCGACGAGCTGCGGCATGTCTGTCATCG
The DNA here is from genome assembly GCF_002375605.1 of Hyphomonas sp. UBA3601. NCBI lineage: Bacteria > Pseudomonadati > Pseudomonadota > Alphaproteobacteria > Hyphomonadales > Hyphomonadaceae > Hyphomonas > Hyphomonas sp. UBA3601. The sequence goes on from NZ_DFME01000082.1 coordinate 5,172, forward strand.
GGATCTTGCGGGCGATGATCGCGCCAATCGTGCCGCCGATGGCGACGCCGCCGAGGATCAGGCCCCAGGTCTGCAGGTCAAGCTGTGACCAGACCAGCGCCAGCGTGGTGCCGACGGCGATGGCCATGCCGATCATGCCATTGCGGTTGCCAGCGCGGCTGGTCGCCGGGCTGGAGAGACCGCGCAGGGCCAGAATGAAGAGAATGCCAGCGACGAGATACAGCAGCGGCGCCCAAGTGGTTTGGAAGGAGTCCATGTCTTAGTCTCCCTTCTTCTTGTACATGGCGAGCATACGCTGGGTGACGAGGAAGCCGCCGAAGATGTTTACGCTGGCAAGGATCACGGCGACCGTGCCGAGAATCTTGGAGACCCAATTGTCGGAGGTGAGCCCCATCGTGGCGGCTGCGACGAGCGCACCAACGATGATCACGGACGAAATGGCATTCGTCACAGCCATCAAAGGTGTGTGCAGGGCCGGGGTGACCGACCAGACGACATAGTAGCCAACGAAGCAGGCCAGTGCGAAGATGGCAGCCAGGAAGACGGTTGAGTCGATGCCACCGGCATCTGCGAAGGCGGGCAGCGCAAAGCTGGCCGCAGAAAGCGTCAGGAGTGCGCGCTTCATGATTGGATCCTTTCGTTCACCGTCTCGCCATTGCGCGTGAGCAGCATGGCGGTGACGATTTCGTCATCGGTGTCGAGATTGAGGCTGCCATCCTCGGCTGTGACCAGCGGCAGGAAGGCGAGGAGGTTCTTGGCAAACAGGGACGAGGCGTCTGCGGGCAGGCGCGCGGGCAGGTTCGAAAACCCGGCCACTTTCACGCCGTTCACGTCCACGATCTCATCAGGTTTGGAGAGCGGGCAGTTGCCGCCCTGGCTAACCGCCATGTCGACAATGACCGAGCCCGGCTTCATCGTTTTCACCATCTCCTCGGTGACGAGGACCGGCGCGGCGCGGCCGGGAATCAGGGCGGTCGTGATCACAATGTCCTGCTTGGTGATGTGGCTGGCCGTCAGTTCGGCCTGCTTGGCCTGGTATTCCGGCGACATCTGCTTGGCATAACCGCCAGCGGTCTCAGCCGCCTTGAACTCTTCATCCTCGACCGCGATGAATTTCGCACCGAGCGAAGCGACCTGTTCCTTGGCAGCGGGACGCACATCGGTTGCGGTGACGACCGCGCCGAGGCGGCGCGCCGTGGCAATGGCCTGAAGGCCAGCGACGCCTACTCCCATGATAAAGACCTTGGCCGGGGCGATCGTGCCGGCAGCGGTCATCATCATCGGCATGGCGCGGCCGTAGATCTGCGCACCTTCAATGACTGAGCGATAGCCGGAAAGGTTTGATTGGGACGACAGGGCGTCCATGCTTTGTGCGCGCGTGATGCGGGGGGTGAATTCCATGGAAAGAGCCGCGATCTTTTTCCCATTGAGCGGCGTCGCATCCAGGTTGCTGGGGTCCATCAAGGCGATGAGCGCGACGCCGTCGGGCAGGGCGCTAAATTCGCCGTCTTCCGGTGCGCGCACCTTGAAGACAATGTCGGCCCCCTTGGTTGCCGCGGCCGCGTCTGGTGCAAGGGTGGCCCCCGCCTCAGAAAAGCTGTCGTCAGGAAAGCCTGCGACAGTGCCCGCTCCGGACTCAATTGTTACCGAGTGGCCGGAGGCCACCAACTTCTTGACGGTTTCTGGTGTAGCCGCCACACGGGTCTCACCAGCTCGTCGCTCCCTCAGAACAGATATTTTCATATCGCTGGGATAGAGGAAAAATATTGCGGCGCGCAACACGAATTTTCTAATTGGAGGGCATGAGATTGTTCAGTTTAACTAATAAGACGGCATTGGTCACGGGAGCATCAAGCGGTTTGGGCCAGCATTTCGCCCATGTTCTGGCCGATGCCGGGGCCTATGTCGTGCTCGCGGCGCGCCGCCTGGACCGATTGGAAGAAGTTGCAGAAAGCATTGAGAAGCGCGGTGGAAAGGCGCTGCCTGTACAGATGGACGTCACTTCCGACGACAGCGTGACGGGAGCGTTTGCAGAGATTCGCGAAGCGCTTGGTCGTCCGTGCGATGTTCTCGTCAACAATTCCGGTATGTCGCGTGAGGGGTGGTTCTGGGACATGCCCGAAAAGGATTGGGACACTGTCATCGAGACCAATCTCACCGGTGTCTGGCGAGTTGCCAAATACGCTACCAAGGCCATGATCGATGCGGGCTGTGGCGGCGCGATCATAAATATTGCGTCAATTACGGCGCTCAGGCCGTCAAACATGATCTCTGCCTATTCAGCGTCGAAAGCTGCGGTGGATCATCTGACTCGCACGATGGCACTTGAGGCATCTCGGCATGGGATCCGCGTTAACGCGATTGCGCCTGGATACTTCAAGACAGCAATAAATGATGAGTTCCTCGAATCGGAAGCGGGTCAGAGAATGGCAAAGCGCGTCCCGATGCGTCGGTTCGGAAACTATGACGAATTGTCTGGTCCGCTTCTGCTGTTGGCGTCGGAGCAGGGCGGCTACATGACGGGCGCCACACTGGTTGTGGATGGCGGTCATACGTTGACCCCGCTTTAACTCTTGAAGTTTTCCGGTCAGACGAATATAGGCGGCGCTCCCTCCCTTATCGTTGGTAAATTTCGGGTAACCCCCAAAAGGCCGAAACATGCTCAAAGAAATTTTGTCCACCGGTGTCGCCGTGATGATTTCGGGAAGCCTCGCACCGGCGACGACAGTGCGCAGCGATGGCGGCGAGTCGATATCGCAAGCGCGCGAATTCGGAGAATCCCGTCTAAAGACTTTCGTCGTTCTGGACGACCGCGGTTCTGATGGCACGTTGCGCTGCTCAAATGGCTATGAAGCGCCAGACGGTGGCGTTTTCTTCGGACCGGTTCCGGACTGACTTCAGTACATCCGATTTTGTTAGCTATCGGTTAGCTCTCATCTGGCACACTCTCTGGAAGATACCGGAGAATTCAGATGGCCCTTCCGAAAAGCAAGCCAGCGATTCAAGACGAATCTACCGCCCAGGAAGCCGCGAAATCCACAGACCTGGCGGCAGCGAATATGCAGGACGCCAGCCTATCTGAGCCGCGTTATCCGCCCACGCTATCTCCTGCGCGTCGTTTGCAGAGCCTGCTCGAAGCCGAAATGCGTGGGACACGGGCACCCTCCGTCAAACGGTCCATGGCCACAGTGCTCGTTTTGTCACTCGCGTGCAGCGTTGGTGCGTTAAGCTTGTACAGCCTTGGCTGGATTTAGACTTACGGCCATTTTATTGCTCTGAGTTAACGCGATTTAAGTCCAAGTCTGCTTAGAAACCCGCATAGGTGGCCTTTCGCGGTCCCGATGTTGAATTCCAAGGAGCTTCCTGTTCATGCGCGTTAGAAAAGCTGTTCTTCCTGTGGCCGGATTTGGCACGCGAGTCCTGCCCGCGACGAAGGCTATCCCGAAAGAAATGCTGCCCGTCGTCGACCGGCCGGCCATTCAATATGTCGTTGATGAAGCGCTGGAAGCTGGAATTGAGCACATCGTTTTCGTGACCGGGCGCAACAAGGGTTCGATCGAAGACTATTTTGACATCCCTTACGAGCTTGAAGTCGCGCTCGAAGCCAAGGGCAAGAAGGCCATTCTGGAACAGGTCAAGCAGACCACTTTGCCAGCGGGCTCCGCCAGCTTTGTGCGCCAGCAATCGCCTCTGGGACTTGGCCATGCCGTCTGGTGTGCGCGAGATATCGTCGGCAACGAGCCGTTCGCCGTGTTGCTGCCGGATGTTCTGGTCAAGGGCAGCCCCTCCTGTCTCGCGCAGATGGTGGAAGCCTATGACAAGGTCGGTGGGAATATCGTGGCCGTAGACCAGGTGCCGATGGATCGCGTGTCATCTTATGGCGTCATTGCGCCGAAAGGGAGTGATCGCGACGGACGCCTGATCGAGATGACGGGCATGGTGGAGAAACCCCCCGTCGCCGACGCGCCATCGAACCTCAAGATCACGGGTCGTTATATTCTCCAGCCCGAAGTGTTTGGCCTGCTCGAAAGCCAGGGCAAGGGCGCCGGCGGCGAGATCCAGCTGACGGACGCCATGGCGCGCCTGATGGAAGTCCAGTCCTTCTATGCCTACGAGTATGAAGGGCAGGATTATGATTGTGGCTCGAAGCTTGGCTATTTCGAAGCTGTTCTGGGTTATGCGCTTGCCAATGAAGAGATAGGCGAAGACGCCAAGGCACTTGCCAAGGCAATGCTCGACAAACTCTAGTCGATCCTATTGCATTGCAGGGCATGCCGGTTCGGTTTAGGTCACCGGCATGACTGCTGCTGACGCGCTACCGGATTTCGAAGATGTGCTTGCCGCCGCTGAACGTGTGCGGGGTGTTGCGCGTGAGACGCCGATACTGACACATGAGGCGCTGGACGCCCTGGCTGGCGGATCACTGTTCATCAAGGCTGAATGCCTACAGGTGACCGGCAGCTTCAAGATACGCGGCGCGATGAATCGCCTGTCACAAATCCCGGCGGCGCAACGCGCAGCGGGTGTGGTGGCTTTTTCCTCTGGCAATCATGCGCAGGGCGTTGCGCGGGCCGCGCGTTTGCTGGGTATGCCCGCGATAATTGTCATGCCATCTGATGCGCCCCGGATAAAGGTGGCAGGCGTCGAGGCAGATGGCGGCGTGGTTCACTTCTATGACCGGGAGACCGAAAGTCGTGAGGAGATCGCGACCCGGATCGCCGAAGACCGCGGCGCGGTCGTCGTGCCGAGTTTTGACGACAAAGACATCGTGGCCGGGCAAGGCACCGCGGGGCTCGAATTTGCGCACCAGATGGAAGCATTCGGTGAGCCATTGGACCATCTGATCTGTTGTGCTGGCGGCGGCGGGCTGATCACGGGCGTGGCGATCGCGATGGCCGAACTGTCGCCGCAAACAAGTATTTGGACGGCTGAGCCAGAAGCACATGATGATTGGGCGCAGTCGCTAGCAGCGGGCGAACTGCGCAGCAATCTGCCCGGAACGCGGTCGATCTGCGATGCCATTCTGACGCCCATGCCCGGCCAGATCACCTTTGCCCTCGGCAAGCGCTTGTTGAGTGGTGGGCTGGTCGTGTCGGATGACGAGGTGCGTGAGGCGATGCGCTTGGCCTTCCGATACTTGAAGGTCGTTGCCGAACCGGGCGGGGCAGCCGCGCTGGCGGCCGCAGTGCAGGGCTTGCCATCCGAGATGCACGGACAGCGGGTCGGCGTGCTTATCACGGGCGGGAACGTCGACGCAGACATGTTCTCCACTGTCTTGAGAGGCTAAATCGGCCTAGCAGATTAACATGCGTGTGCTGAATTTTAAGAACTGGCCGCGAAACAGTTGCGGCATGGTTAATGCGCGGTTCTGTTCGTGATTTAGATTTCCCTACAAGTCTTCAAGAGACCTTATCGCCTGAAGATTAATCATGAATGCTGATGATTGCGTATTTTGCGCGGGAGAGGGCATTCAGAATGAAACTCGCACCCCTGATCAGTCTTGGTCTTTCTGCGGTACTGGGAATCGCAGCTGTGTTTCTTGGCCGCTATTACATGACGTCAAATTCCAATGACGCGACAGCCCAGATTGCCGCACCTGCGGTCCAGATGTCGTCTGTTCTCGTTGCATCTGCGGCGATCGAAGCAGGTGAGGAGGTCTCGGCCAGCAATGTGAAAGCCATCAAATGGCCAAGTGACTCTGTTCCTGAGGGCGTTCTGGCCTCGACGGAGGAACTGTCGGAAATCCTTTATGCACGTGGCCTGATCCTGCCTGGCGAACCAATCATGCTGGAAAAGCTCGACGCGGCCGGAAACCTGCTTACCCTGGCATCTGCTATCGAGCCCGGCATGCGTGCCGTGGCCATCACGGTACGGAGTGATACTGGAGTTGCTGGATTCGTCCTGCCCGGTGACCGGGTCGATGTGAACGAGTTCATCCAGCGCGAACCTGGCCAGTCTGCAAACTCGTTTGGCAGCGATGCCGTACGGGTCACATCAGACCTGATAGCGCGGCCTGTGCTCAAGCGAGTGAAAGTGCTGGCGGTCGATCAGACATTTGAATCGAATCTTGAGGGCGCACGTCCCTCCAGCACGGTAACGCTGGAAGTGACGCCAGAAGGTGCACTCCGCTTGGGTGCGGTCAGCATGCAAGGCGCGCTGGGACTGGCATTGATCGGACGCGAAGAAGACGCTGATGTCATCACGCTGGTAAAGGCGGAGCCTAAAAAGGTCCCTATTGTTCGTCGTGCTGCGCCCAAGCGCGCAACGACTGCGACCGTGCGCATCATAAATGGGGATCGTGAAACAAGTGTGACCGCGCCTGTCGCGCAGCCGAAGCCGCTGACCGAGGAGGCGAACTGATGCCTAAACTGACTTATATCCTGCTTTTCCTGGTTGTTGGCATCGTCGCAATTGCGCCGGCGCATGCCTGGACCGAGCGCACGACCGGCCCTGATGCCAAGGTGCTCATGCTTGAAAAGGGACGCTCGACCGTCATCGAGTCCGATCAGGGATTTTCGACGCTCGTCGTCGCCGACCCTGATATCGCCGAAGCGATGGCAACCTCCAACCGGTCCTTCTTCCTGCGTGGCAAAGTGCCCGGCTCAACCACCGTGCTCATTTACAATGCAGAGGGCGAGATCTCTGAACTGATTGATGTCGAAGTTGAGCTGAGCCTTGATGAACTGCGCGCCGATTTGGGGAATCTCCTGCCAGGCGAACGTATTGAAGTATACCCCGTGCATGATGGCGTGTTCCTGGATGGCAAGCTGACCACGGCTGCAGCTGCGGAGATGGCGGTGCAAGTGGCCGAGCGCTATGTTCCGGGTGGTGTGGCCAATGGATTGTCTGTTGGCCAGAGTCAGCAAGTCCTGCTGGAGGTGCGTTTTCTCGAAGCCAGCCGTAGTGCGGTGAAGGAAATCGGATTTGGAAACTCCATGGATGGGCGCGACGCGGTTGCGTTCACGGAGCCATCGACCGTGTCCGGACTGGCCGCCAAGACGGTTGCCCTGTTCACCAATGTCGGTGGAGAGAATATTGATGTCGAACTGCGCGCCCTTGAAGAGAAGGGAATCGTGCGTACGCTGGCTGAGCCCAATCTGGTGGCCCTGTCAGGCGACACGGCGAGCTTCCTGGCCGGGGGCGAGTTCCCCATTCCGGTCTCGAGCGAGAATGGCCAAGTATCGGTCGAGTTCAAGAAGTTTGGGGTGAGCCTCGATTTCACTCCGACCGTTTTGGGTGGTGGGCTTGTGAACTTGCGGGTGCGTCCGGAAGTGTCCCAGCTTGACCGGAACAATGGTATCCGAGCGCAGGACATCGAGATTCCCGGTATTTCCGTCCGTCGCGCCGATACAACGGTAGAGCTACATGACGGACAGGCCTTTGCCATCGCGGGCCTGTTGCAGAATGATTATTCCAATGATGTTCGGCAGACACCGTGGCTTGGAAATGTGCCGGTATTGGGCGCCTTGTTCTCTTCTAAACGCTACCAGCGTCAGGAAAGCGAATTGGTGATCATCATCATTCCGCGTCTGGTTCAACCTACTCCACACCCTTCCATGCTTCGGACTCCGCTCGACGCATTTGCTGAACCGACGGAAGAAGAACTCTTCCTCATGAACCAAACCACTCATGCGCCGCTGGTCGGCGAAGGAGACTGAACATGACTTTCAAGCGCCGTATTATGAGTGCCATGATGGTGAGCGTGTTCCTCGTCGGATGTGCAAGCTATGACAATCAGGACAAATTTCTGCTGGGTGAAGCCAATGCCAGCAACATACGTGAGCAATCGGTTCGTGACGTCAATCTGAGCAACTCCAAGGCCGTCGAGTCCACGTCTGGCCTGCGTGCAGCCAATGCCGTGAAGGCCCTCAATGAAGGCAAAACCAAAGACTTGCGGGATTCCTCGGTCAGCGCGTCGGGAGGCAGCTGATGTCAGGCGCAGCGCGAAAACTATCTGATGGAGCCCATCCGGCATCCGCTCCGGCGATGATCCCTGCGATCGCCGCATTGGCGGGGCCTGAACGGCTGATGCAGCTCAAGTCGATCTGCCGGAATGTTATTGACCTTTCTTCAATGGACCCTGCGAACATTGTCGAAAAGTTCGGTGGTGCACTGATCCTGTTGGAACAAGGACAAACAGGCGCGGAACAGGTTGTGCTGGGGCTGGCGGTGGAAAAACCGGACAGTGCCGTCTTGATGGTGTCAGACAATCTGCCAGTTCACATCGTTAGAGCCTTAATGAAAATTGAGGCGTCGGACATCCTTCCGGTCAGCGCCGGTGCGGACGAAATCCTGGAGTCCGTGGAACGCATCCGCGCCGCTGCAGAAGCCGCAGAGAGTGGCGGTGACGGACCAGCGTCCGCCGTATGCTGGGCGTTTCGGGGCGCTGTCGGTGGTGCGGGTGTCTCAACTCTGGCTATTGAGAGCGCGTTTGCCATCTGTGAGAAAGTCGGACCCGGCAAGGTATGCCTTGTTGATCTGAATGTGTCTGACGGCATGGTCAGTTCGTTTCTGGAAGCAGTGCCAAAGCTCGACCTTGCAGCCTTGTCCGCTGCGCCGGAGCGCCTTGATGCGCGCTTGCTGGCCGCATGGTGCTGGCAACACGAGGATGGTGTTTCGACAATTTCGGCGCCGCGCAATCCGGACGCAGATGCATTGGCCACGGAAGCGGCGATCCTCAGATTGCTGGACGTTGCCTGCGCCGAGTTCCCATTTGTTCTGGTGGACATGCCTCGCCACATGATGCCGTGGACCAAGCCCATACTGGGCGCGGTTGATGAGGCGATCATTATCAGTGAGCTGACCGTGCCAAGCCTGCACGCTGCTGCGGATATGGCGCGCGAAGTTGATATGCTGCGTGGGCCCGATCGCAAGGCCAAGCTCGTACTGAACCGTATGTTCCCGAAAAAGAAGTTCCGTGCCGAGTTTGCCGTCGACAAGGCCGAAAAGGCCATCGACCGTCAGATTGATGCAACGATCACGTCGGACTGGGATGCTGCCCGCACGGCGGTAAATCTCGGAAAGCCGATTGGTGACGTGAAACCGAAAAGCGCGCTCGTCGCAGATGTCTCGACATTGGTCGACAAGATGATGCCCGACGCCGCGAGGCAGCCCGTTCAACAAGTTGCCGGTAAGAGGAAAGCGAAATGAGCCGTTTTGGATTTTCGAACGCCGCCGCCAAGCCTGAACCGGTCAACGCGCCTGAAGTGGCTGAGCCAACTGCGCCGAAGCCCGCGCCGCCCGCTCCTGCCGACACCAAGGCTTTTGACCAGCTCGATGCCAAATTGCGTATCCATGCCAAGCTGATCGACGAACTGGATTTGTCCGTTCTCGACAAGCTGGATGATGAAACCATGCGGCGTCGTGTGCGGGGGATCGTTTCGGAGATCATCAAGAAGGAAGAGATGGCGCTCTCGGCCACAGAAGAGGCAAGCTTTGCCGATGCTGTGATGGACGAGATGACGGGGCTTGGGCCCATCGAGCCGCTACTGAAGGACGATTCGATTGCCGACATCCTGATCAATGGTTTTGACCAGGTCTATGTCGAGCGGCACGGCAAGCTCCAACTGGCACCGGTCCGGTTTGCGGACAATGACCATTTGCTTCGCATTGTGCAGCGGATTGTGGCGGCTGTGGGCCGACGTGTCGATGAGAGCCAGCCCTTGGTTGATGCACGCCTTCTGGATGGCAGCCGTGTCAATGCCGCTGTCTTGCCAATTGCCATTGATGGGCCGCTTGTCTCCATCCGGAAATTCTCCAAATCGCCACTGACAATGGAGAAGTTGGTTGGCTTTGGCGCAATTCCTGAGCCTGTTGCAAAGTTCATCCTCGGGGCGGTGAAATGCCGGGCCTCTACCGTTATCTCCGGGGGCACCGGGTCGGGGAAGACAACCCTGCTCAACGCGCTATCAGCCGCTATCAATGAAGATGAACGCCTCATCACGATTGAGGACGCTGCCGAACTCCAGCTGCAACAGCCTCATGTTGCGCGCATGGAAACCCGCCCGCCCAATATTGAAGGCAAGGGCGAAATCCGTCAGCGCGAACTGGTGAAGAACGCGCTGCGCATGCGGCCTGACCGCGTGATCCTGGGCGAGGTTCGCTCAGAAGAAGCGTTCGACATGCTGCAAGCCATGAATACGGGCCACGAAGGCTCTATGGCGACGATCCACGCTAACAATCCGCGCGATGCACTGACCCGTCTGGAGCAGATGGTGATGATGGGTGGTATGAAAATATCCGAGACGGCGATCCGTGGACAGATTGCTTCGGCCGTCAATTTTATCGTCCAGGCCACGCGCCTGTCAGATGGCTCGCGAAAAGTCGTATCAATCTCCGAAGTGACGGGCATGGAAGGCTCAGTCGTTCAATTGCAGGAAATCTTTCGCTTTGAACGCACTGGCACAACCGATGAGGGCAAGGTCGAGGGGCACTTCGCCGCGACCGGTCTACGTCCGAAATTCCTCGATGAGATGGAACGTCGCGGCGTTCCCATGCCGGAAGGCATGTTTGACCCCTCTACGCGATTCTAGGAGACGAGCTTCTTGTCGTGGATGCCTGACATCACCAATATCAGCCTGACTGTCCTGATCCCTGTGATCATGGCGATCGGCGCGGTATTTCTGGCGATCCAGTCGGTTATGGGGCTGGTGACGGAAGCCCAAACCCGCCGCGTGGTCAACAAGCGTCTTCAGTTCAAGGAACGGTTTGAAACGACGAGTGAAGCCATGGTCGAGCTGCGCAAAAGTCGTGGCCTCGACAAGAATGGCAATCTTGCCATGCCGTTGCGCTGGTTCAATCAGCTGGTGGTCAGGTCTGGCCTGAAGTTTCAGCCATTGCGTTGGTTCGGTATGTCAGCCGGGGCAGGTCTGGTCGCGGGGCTAGCCTATTGGCGTTTTGTTGGCGGGCCCGGACCGGCTGCCGGTATTGCCGCGCTCATTCTTGTGCTCGGACCCATCGTCTGGCTCAAAATGGTTGCTGGTCGGCGCATGAAGAAAATGTCGGAACAATTGCCCGACGCACTCCAGATTGTCTGCCGCAGTTTGGAGGCCGGGCATCCGGTTGCGACAGCCGTGTCGTTGGTGGCCCGCGAGATGCCCGACCCGATTGGAACAGAGTTCGGCATGGCGGCGGATGAAGTGTCATACGGCATGTCGCTGACCAATGCGGTCCAGCGCATGGCCGAGCGGGCGGGCGACCCGGACGTCGAGCTGTTCGTCGCCACGGTACGCCTGCAGGAAAAGACTGGTGGCAACCTTTGCGAACTCCTGAAAGCGAACACGACAACCATCCGTGAGCGTCAGACCATGCGTCTGAAAGTGAAGGCAGCTTCGTCAGAGGGCCGGGCCTCGGCGATGATCCTTACCTCGGCACCCTTCATCGTGATGTCTGGCATCCACGTGCTGCGCCCGGAATTTTACGGCGAAGTGATCGATGAGCCGCTAGTGCGGGTGGTGTTCCCGATCCTGTTTGTATGGATGGCGATTGGCAATTTTGTCATGCGCAAGATGATCAATTTCAAGATGTAGGCCCCAAGCAAACCCATGCCCTTCTCCGCATCTGCTCTTCTGCCCATCATTATGCTGGCCATTGCCGGCTTCCTCGCCGTGCCTGCGATTATGGCCTTCGTGAGAAGCTGGAAGGCCAAGGAAGATCTTGAGCGTCGGTTGGAGCGACGCGAGTCACGTCCTGCGGTGCAGGAAGAGAGCCGGAACGATACACGGATAGGTCGGGCGGTCATCGGGCTTGCCAATCGCGCGACCCCTTCGAACGAGGACGCGGTCAGCGAGGTGCGCGCCAAATTGCTGCTCGCGGGGTTTACTAACCCGTCGGCGGTGGGGCGATATTACATAGCCAGAATTGCTTGCGTCGTGTTGCCTCAGCTCGCTCTGCTGGTGGCTTTGCCTCATCTCGGTGGCTTTTCGAAGCAACACCTGATCATGCTCAGCATTGGCCTGATCATTGCGGGCTTGCTCGCGCCTGACATGCTCGTTTCGCGCCGTACCAAAGCGCGCCAGCAGCAATGCTCGGCTGGCTTTCCCGACATGATGGACCTGATGGTTGCCTGTGTAGAAGCCGGTCTAAGTCTTGATGCCTCGGTTCAGAGGGTCGGCGAAGAGTTGGAATTGCGGCATCCGATCATTGCCGGGCACATGAAAAAGCTGTCGCTGGAGCTACGCGCGGGCAAGGCGCGCAAGAATGCCTGGCGCGCTTTTGCTGATCGCATGAGCATCGAAGAAGCGAGTTCTCTGGCCACGATGCTCCGTCAGGCAGAGGAAATGGGCACCAGTCTGGGCCAGACTTTGCGAGTTTTCTCGGCAGATATGCGCAAGCGTCGCATCCTGATGGCGGAGGAAAAGGCCATGGCGCTGCCGGCAAAGCTGACTTTGCCATTGATTATATTCGTTTTTCCCGTCCTGCTCGGCGTTTTGATCCTGCCGGCCGTGGTAAAGGTGCAAGGCGCACTTTAGTGAATTCCCGGCTAGGCGAGTCAGCCCGTCATTGCTAACTTGCGCACCATGACAACGACCTATCTTGAATTCGAAAAGCCCATTGCGGAGCTGGACGCGAAGATCTCCGAACTGGAAGCGCTTGCTTCCAGCAAGGAAGGTCCATCGATCACCGACGAGCTGAAAAAGCTGAAGGCCAAGTCGAGCAAGCAGCTGAAGGACATGTATTCCGATCTCAGCGCATGGCGGAAGACTCTTGTGGCCCGCCATCCAGACCGGCCGCATTTGTCTGACTTCATCGAGAACATCTTCGACGATTTCGAGGAACTCGCGGGCGACCGTGTGTTTGGGAATGATGAAGCCATTATGGGCGGACTGGCACGCTTCAAGGGGCGTCCCGTGGTCATTATCGGCCATGAGAAGGGCCGTACGATCGAGAAGCGCCTGAAGCACAATTTCGGCATGGCCCACCCTGAAGGCTATCGCAAGGCGGTGCGCTTGATGGACATGGCCGAGAAGTTCAATTTGCCTGTCCTGAGCTTTCCGGACACGTCGGGGGCATATCCCGGCAAGGGCGGCGAAGAGCGTGGGCAGGCTGAAGCCATTGCGCGCGGCACACAGCGCGGCCTGTCACTGGGCGTGCCGTTCGTCACGCTGATCATCGGCGAGGGCATGTCGGGCGGCGCGATCGGTATCGCGGCGGCCAACAAGGTCCTGATGATGGAGCACGCCATCTATTCGGTGATCTCTCCGGAAGGCTGCGCTTCGATCCTTTATCGCGACGCTGCCAAGGCGAAGGATGCGGCTGACGCCATGAAAATCACAGCGCCGGACCTGTTGAAAACCAAAGTCATCGACGGTGTCGTCAAGGAGCCAGTCGGCGGCGCACATCGTGACCCGAAACGGGCGATGGCTGCTGCAGCAAAAGCGCTTGATGAGGCCTTGCAGGAACTGGAAGGCCTGAGCCCGTCCGAACTGCGCACCCAGCGCAAGGAGCGTTTCTACGCCATCGGTCGCGAAGGGTTGTAGCGCCGTGAGGCGCATGGGGCGCTGACCCAATGGCTGAGAGAGACTGGATCGCCAAATATTTTGCGCCGCTCGCCAGAGCGGGCGGGGCAGCTGGCTTGCGGGACGATCTTGCGCAGTTGGCCGACAGCAAGTCTCCGACGGTCATCACGGTTGATGCGTTGGTCGAGGGCGTGCATTTTCTCGCGTCTGATCCGGTGGCGTCCGTTGCCCAAAAGCTTGTGCGCGTGAACGTGTCCGATGTCTACGCCGCCGGAGCCTTGCCCTCTGAAGCTTTGCTCACGCTCGGATGGCCCAAGGAACGACCGGAATCCGACCTTGCTGAATTCGCATCTGCTCTTGGGGCAGAACTGGATGCATTCGATATCCACCTGATCGGCGGAGATACCGTGCGCAGCCCGGGTGGTCTTTTCCTGTCACTCACCATGACCGGGACTTGTCTTGGTGAAACACCTGTTCGGCGGATGGGCGCTGGGCCCGACGAAGATATCTGGGTCACAGGTCGTGTCGGTGCGGCGTATCTGGGCTTTGACGCGATCCAGAAAGGGGCGGTTGAAAGCGCCGAGGTTGAGGCGTATCGGGTGCCGCAGGTCCAACCGCTTGCCGCCGCGCATCTTGTCGCGCAGTTCGCGACGGCGGCGATGGATGTTTCCGACGGGCTGTTGGGGGATGCCGCGAGTCTCGCCAGCGCGTCCGAAATTGGCGTCCATATAGCACTTGAGTCCGTGCCCTTTGCGGGGAATGCAACCGATGTGGACGAAATGATCCGCCTGTCGACATGGGGAGACGACTATCAACTGCTCTTCACCTCAGAAAAAACGCGGCGCGATGAAATCCTGGCGGATGCGGGCAGATCTGGCGTAGTTATTACGCTTATCGGCGAAACCCGACCCGAAGGAGGACTTTCCGTCACCCTGCGAAATTCGCCCATTAACCTCCCGGAAACTCTCGGCTTTGAGCATGGCTGAAGTGGGACTGGGCTGACTCGCCCCTGACGGGAGGCATATTGCCTATTTCCCGAGGGCCGGGCAGGCTGGTCACCTATAATAAACAGTGCATGATCAGGAATAACCTGGCGTCGAAGTTCTGTTTTAAGGGAAGGAAACGTAATCCATGTGGTATTATCTCGCTCTCGCGGCGGGGGTCTTGTCAGTCCTTTATGGCTGGCTCCAGATCAATTCGATCATGAAGGCCCCGGCTGGTGATGCGCGTATGCGCGAAATTGCTCAAGCGATCCAGGAAGGCGCAAATGCCTATCTTGGGCGCCAGTATCGTACAATTGCGATCGTCGGCGTCGTTGTCGTCGTTCTGTTACTTATTCTGTTCCGAAACTGGCAGGTGCCGCTCGGCTTCATCGTCGGCGCAGCGCTTTCCGGCGCGGCCGGGTTCATCGGCATGAAAGTGTCGGTGCAGGCAAACGTGCGCACAACTGAAGCGGCCAAGTCTGGCCTCAACGCAGGTCTGAAGTTGGCCTTCAAGTCAGGTGCCATCACGGGCATGCTGGTGGTTGGCCTCGCTCTTCTGGGCATCGTTGTCTATTACGGCTTGCTCACCATGGTCGTTGGACTGAATCTGGGCGTTGAAAGCGAGAAACGTCTCGTCATCGACTCGCTCGTGGCCCTTGGTTTTGGCGCGTCGCTGATCTCGATCTTTGCGCGTCTTGGTGGTGGTATCTTCACCAAGGGCGCGGACGTCGGCGGTGATATGGTCGGCAAGGTCGAAGCCGGCATTCCGGAAGATGATCCACGCAACGCTGCGACGATTGCAGACAATGTGGGAGACAATGTCGGCGACTGTGCCGGCATGGCGGCCGACCTGTTCGAGACCTATGCGGTCACGCTGGTGGCGACGATGGTGCTCGGTGCAATCTATTTCTCTGGCGCAACATACATCGTCGAAATCATGATGCTGCCGTTGGCGATTGCCGCCGTCTGTATCGTCACGTCGATTGTCGGCACCTATTTCGTGAACCTCGCACCCGGCAAGACGGATGTCATGTGGGCGCTCTACAAAGGCCTGATCGTGACGGGCGTGCTGTCCATTGGCGGCCTCGCAATAGCAATCGCAACGGTCTTGCCGAATGGTTTCGGCGTGCTCGACGATGCCGGCGAGCGGCTTGGCCTCGCCAATGACGTGTCCGGTTGGATGCTGTTTGGTTGCGGCGTGGTCGGCCTCGTGGTGACGGGACTGATCGTCGTGATCACGGCTTACTATACCGAAACCAAATATCGTCCGGTACGCTCCATCGCGCGGGCATCAGAGTCTGGTCATGGGACGAACGTGATCCAGGGCCTCGCTGTGTCGCTGGAATCGACTGCCCTTCCGGCCATCGTGATCATTGCGGGCATCATCCTGACGTTCAACCTCGCAGGCCTCTACGGCATTGCGATTGCCACCACGACCATGCTGGCGCTTGCCGGAATTATCGTGGCGCTCGACGCTTTTGGACCCGTTACGGACAATGCGGGCGGCATCGCCGAGATGGCGGAGCTTCCGTCGGAAGTTCGCGAGACAACGGACGCACTCGATGCGGTTGGTAACACCACGAAGGCTGTGACCAAGGGCTATGCCATTGGTTCGGCCGGGCTCGGCGCACTCGTTCTGTTCGCGGCCTATGCGGAAGATCTCAAATACTTCTCGGCGCGCGCCGTGGAAGGGGACTTCTTCTACAATGCAACGGCTGATTTCTCGATTGCGAACCCATATGTGGTGGTCGGCCTTCTGTTCGGTGGCCTGTTGCCATTCCTGTTCGGAGGCCTGTCCATGATGGCCGTCGGACGCGCTGCGCAAGCGGTGGTTGAGGAAGTTCGTCGACAGTTCCGCGAAATGCCGGGCATCATGAAAGGCGAAGTGAAGCCTGATTATGGCCGGGCGGTCGATCTTCTGACGAAGGCCGCTATCCGGGAAATGATCGTCCCGTCACTCCTGCCAGTGTTGTCACCGATTGTCCTGTTCGGCGTGATCTTTGCGATTGCCGGCAAAGGCGCGGCCCTCGCGGCGGTTGGGGCGATGCTCCTTGGTGTGATTGTGACAGGCCTGTTCGTGGCCATCTCGATGACGTCCGGAGGCGGTGCCTGGGACAATGCGAAGAAGTATATCGAGGATGGTCATCACGGCGGAAAGGGCTCAGAAGCTCACAAGGCCGCTGTAACCGGAGACACGGTTGGCGATCCCTACAAGGATACTGCCGGTCCGGCCGTGAATCCGATGATCAAGATCACAAATATCGTGGCCTTGCTCATGCTCGCGGTCCTCGCAGGCCACTAGTTGAATGAATTTTTTATGGAAGGCCCCGGTGCGAAAGTGCCGGGGCCTTTGATTTTGTACCACTAATTCAATGCATAGAAAATATCGATACCGGAGTAGGCTTCTATTGATTGGTTCTATTCAAAATGATTGCGTAGCCTCAAGACTGTCGTCAAAGGACTGCGCCTACTCCGCGCTGATGTTCTCTCGGCGACCGTGAAATCAGGAGGGTTGTTCCGGGAGGGACTGCTCTCAGGCCAGACCAATCCAGGGAGATGAATATGGACGGAAATGACGCAGCTCCAGAGGGCAAGTGCCCCGTAATGCATTCGCTGCGAGGGCGCGTAAACCGCGACTGGTGGCCCAACCAGCTAGACCTCAGCATCCTTCACCAGAACCCGCCGGTCGGTAATCCACTTGGCGAGACGTTCAAGTATTCCAAGGAATTCAAGAAACTCGACCTGAAGGCGATCAAACAGGACATCTTCGCGCTGATGACGGATTCCCAGGATTGGTGGCCTGCGGACTACGGCCATTATGGTCCGTTCTTCATCCGTATGGCCTGGCACAGCGCCGGTACATATCGCACAGGTGACGGCCGGGGTGGATCGACTTCCGGGTCGCAGCGCTTTGCGCCGCTGAACAGCTGGCCGGACAATGCCAATCTCGACAAGGCCCGCCGTTTGCTATGGCCGATCAAGAAGAAGTACGGCAACAAGATTTCCTGGGCCGATCTCATGATCCTTGCGGGCAATTGCGCCATTGAATCCATGGGCGGTAAAACGTTTGGGTTTGGCGGCGGCCGCGAAGACATTTTCGAGCCGGAGAAAGATATCTATTGGGGCACGGAAGAAGAGTGGTTGGCCACCAGCGATAAGCCCGGCAGCCGCTATAGCGGCGAGCGTGTGCTCGAGAACCCGCTCGCAGCCGTTCAAATGGGCCTCATCTACGTGAACCCCGAAGGCCCGGACGGCAATCCTGATCCGCTGGCTTCGGCAAAGGACATCCGTGAAACATTTGCCCGGATGGCCATGAACGACGAAGAAACTGTTGCGCTGACTGCTGGCGGTCACACATTTGGCAAGTGCCACGGTGCGGGTGACGCGGCGATGGTTGGTGCAGAGCCTGAAGGCGGCGACATCGCCGAACAAGGGCTTGGGTGGCAGAGCAAGTTCGGTATTGGCCATGGCGATGACACGATCACCAGCGGCATCGAAGGCGCATGGACGCCAAACCCGATCAAATGGGACAATGGCTATTTTGATATGCTGTTCGGCTATGAGTGGGAACTTGTGAAGAGCCCCGCTGGCGCGTTCCAATGGCAGCCAAAGGATGTAGACGAGGCGCACATGGCGCCAAAGGCTCACAATCCGTCCGAGAAGCAGATCACCATCATGACCACGGCCGACATGGCCATGCGGATGGATCCGGAATACGAGAAGATCTCTCGCAGGTTCCACGAAAATCCGGATCAGTTTGCAGACGCGTTCGCCCGCGCCTGGTACAAGCTGACCCATCGCGATATGGGGCCAGCCGTTCGGTACCTTGGTGAGGAAGTTCCAAGCGAAGAATTGCTCTGGCAGGACCCAATTCCGGCAGTTGACCATGAACTGGTGAACGCCAGTGACATTGCTGATCTCAAAGAGAAGATCTTGTCTTCGGGCTTGTCTGTGTCCGAACTGGTCTCGACGGCATGGGGCGCAGCTTCCACGTTCCGCGGCTCCGACAAGCGGGGCGGTGCGAATGGCGCCCGTATCCGCCTGGACCCGGCTAAGAACTGGGAAGTCAACGAACCTGAAAAGCTTGCCAAGGTTCTCGGTCTGCTCGAAAGCGTTCAGCGCGCTTTCAATTACGCCCAGACAGGCAACAAGAAGGTGTCGATGGCCGACCTGATCGTGCTCGGCGGTTCTGCTGCCGTGGAGAAGGCCGCCAAGGATGCGGGCGTCAATGTTTCGGTACCGTTCACGCCGGGCCGTATGGATGCTTCGCAGGAGCAAACGGATGTTGAATCCTATGCCTTCCTCGAGCCGAAAGCCGATGGCTTCCGCAACTATCTTCAGGTCGAATTCTCGGTTCCGACTGAAGAATTGCTACTGGATCGGGCGCAGTTGCTGACTCTGACTGCACCAGAAATGACGGTTCTCGTCGGCGGCCTGCGTGTACTCGGCGCCAATCATGCTGATTCCAAGCATGGCGTCTTCACGGATCGCCCCGGCACGCTGTCGAACGACTTCTTTGTGAACCTGATGGACATGGGCGTCGCT
>NZ_DFME01000082.1:24305-51845 GCF_002375605.1 Hyphomonas sp. UBA3601
TCGCTTGGAAAGCAGCCACTGAGAAGCAGGATGTCTTCGAAGGACGTGATCGCAATACCGGAGAAGTGAAATGGACCGGCACGCGAGTTGATCTCGTCTTCGGTTCGAACTCACAACTGCGGGCCCTGTCGGAGACTTACGCCCAGGATGATGCGAAAGAGAAGTTCGTGCACGATTTCGTCGCGGCCTGGACGAAAATCATGGAAGCCGATCGGTTCGATCTTGAACGCGACTAGTTGGTTACAGATTGTCTAAAACGCGGCGCTCCGGGAAACCGGGGCGCCGTTTTCTATTTGACGAGGGAGGCGGCCATCCGCCGGAATTCGTCCTGGCTGAGCGTCTCGGCACGGGCCGTCGGGTCAATGTCGAGGCTTTGGAGCCATTCCACCGCTTTGAGCCCATGACGCTTGGCAAGCGGTTTCAGGCCCGCTCGCAGCATCTTCCGCCTCTGTCCGAACGCCGCACCGGCCACTTCTTCCAGCTTGTCGAGATGGGGAAAGACTTTTTCCGGCGGCAACGGGTGCAGAACGGCTACGGCGCTGTCCACTTTCGGCGGGGGTCGGAACGCACCCGGCGGCAGCGTGAAGGCAATATGGGGATCGGTAACCGCATGGGTCAGGACGGCGAGGCGACCATATTGATCCGTATTCGGTTTGGCGCACACGCGCTCAGCCACTTCCTTTTGGAACATCAGGGCCATCTCGCCACGCCAGGGGCCTGACTTCAGCCAGGCTACGAGCAATGGCGTGCCAACATTGTAAGGAAGATTGGAGATCATCATGGCTGGTGTGGTGCCGCCAAGTTCTGCCAGCATTTCTTCCCAGCGAACTTTGCGTGCGTCTTTCAGGATTACGTGGAGACGACCGCTTTTGGCTTCTGGCCATGATTGTAGTGCCTGGGCAAATCGCTCATCAGCCTCCACGGCGATGACCTTGGCGGCGCCATTGTCCAGCAAGGCGCGCGTGAGCCCGCCCGGACCTGGGCCAACCTCGATGACTGTCCGGCCTTCTATCGGTCCTGCGGCCAGTGCCGTTCGCTTCAAAATGTCCGGATCGAAAAGGAAATGCTGACCTAGCGCCTTGCGCGCAGTTGCCTGTGTCAGGCCTGGCGGCGTCTCGTCACGGCTCATGAAATTTTCTTTCGGTTATCAGCGATCATTCGGGCCTGGCGGATTGCGGCGATCAGGCTGTCAGGCCGAGCTGTGTCATTCGCGGCGGCATCATAGCCGGTGCCGTGATCGGGGCTGGTGCGTACAATGGGCAGGCCAATCGTCGTGTTGACGCCGCCCCACATGTCCAGCGTCTTGACCGGAATGAGCCCTTGATCGTGGGTCATGGCGATGATGGCATCGAACCGTCCGTCCAGAGATTCGGCGAACACTGTGTCAGCTGACCGCGCGTCTGACATGTCGATGCCGGCGGCGCGCAGGGCGCTGGCTGCAGGATTGATGATATCGACTTCCTCGCGCCCTATCGTACCGTTCTCGCCAGCGTGTGGGTTCAATCCGGTGAAGGCGAGGCGGGGCGAGGCAATGCCGAAGTCCGCACGCATTGACTCCGCCACAATTTCTCCAAGTGTGGCGAGGTCTTTGGTGTTCAGATGACTGAACACATCTTTCAGAGCGACATGAATGGTTGCGAGTGCGACGCGCAGACCACCTCCGGTCAACAGCATGACCGGTAGGTACGAAGTCTGAGAGCCTTCCGCGCACAGCGCGGCCACGAATTCTGTATGGCCCGGATGACGAAAGCCCGTCCCATAGAGCAGCGCCTTGTTGATTGGATTGGTGACCATGCCGTCTGCAGAGCGATCAAGGCACAAGGTGGTGGCCAGTTCGATGGATTTGATGATGGATGCGGCGGCGCGGTCGTCTGCCTGTCCAGGCTGGATGTCCGGTACCTCTTCCAACGGAATGACGGGTAGCGCATGAGCGAATATCTCTTGTGCGTCTGCCGGGCTGGAAATTTCCTGCACCGGAATGTCCCGAGCATACAAACGTGGCGCGCCAATCACGAAGAAACAGCAAGACGGATCATGCTTTAGCGCGTTCCACGCCGACACTGTGATCGGCGGGCCTACACCCGCAGGGTCGCCCATTGTCAATGCGAGTGGAGTTTGGCTTTTATCGGTCACTCAGGGGGTCTTCATCCAAACAGCCCGCCATGCAAGGCCTAGCGATAGATAATCGTCGCTTCGCGGCGCATGTCGCGCAGCTCTCGCTCCGAAATCATGCTGAGTTCCTGATCTTTCAGGCGGCTCTTGAGGTCATCGCGCGATGGCAGGGCTTCGGCACCATCCTCACGGCGGCAGACATACATGACTGCAAGGCCGCTACCGGCGGCAAAGATTTCTGTGGGCTGGCCAACGTCTGCCGCAAGCACGAGGTCCTTGCCCTCAGTGCCCAGCTCGTCGACGTTTATGTCTGTCAGGTCAGCATGCCGCAAGTTCGATTTCGAATTGGAAACGCTTTGAACATCATCACAGCTGGAGATGGCTTCCATGGCTTCTGTGAGGACGGCTTCATCGCCATCTGTCACTTGCAGGCGAATAAGGTCGACCTTGGTTGTCAGTTTGGCTGGCTCACGTTTGCTGGCAATATTCAGAATGTAAATTCCATTTTCGACTGCGAGCGGACCGACGATGCCGGGTCCAGCTGAGTCTTCGACGGCTTGTGCGAGCACAGGGTCAAGGTCACCTATTGTGATCCACCCCATATCTCCCCCTGTGGCCGAAGTTGGCGCAGAAGAGATACGCTGTGCCGCAATGCGAAAATCGGCGCCTTGATTCAACTGCTCGATAATCGAACTGGAGGCTTGCAGGGCTTGATCCTTGGTTTCCGGATCCGGTGCGTAGAGAAAGATTTCGGAAACACGATACTGGGTCTGCTGCAGGGAGCTGCGCACGCGGTTAAGCTGGTCTTCCACCTGGTTGTCCGAAATGCGGATACGTGAGCCGTACAATCCGCTCATCACGCGGCTCCAGGCGATCTCGGCACGCATCTGCTCTTCAAGACTGGTGGGGTTCACGCCAGCGGCCAGCAATTGTTGCTTCAGCTGATCACCCGTTGCGCCGGACTGGCGCGCCATGTCGTCTACGGCCCCGTTGATCTCTTCCGGCGCAATTTCCATTTCGAATTCGGCGGCCTTCTCCAGCTGGAGGCGCTCATCGATCAGCTGTTCAAGAGCCTGACCTGTGATCTGCTGAATCTGTTCCTGGGACGGCTGCTGACCACCGAGGCTGAGCAGCAGTAGTCGTGCGCGCTGGCGAACATCTGAATAGGAAATAGGTTGGTCATTTACGATGGCGGCGACACCTTCCAGCGCCAACCGTTCTGGTGCGCTTGCTTCCTGCGCTGCTGCAACAAGGCCAACAGGCATGGCTGCAAGAAGGACAGCTGCGAAAATCTGACGAACCATGAATGGCCTCCATTGAGTGCCCAGCCGGGCCCCGTGGCAATTATACTGCCGGACCATACAAGTCCTGCAATCGCGCGCAACGCATCAGGGCAGTCATCCCTGAATTCTTACGGAAATTTAGGATATGACATCGGGCAATATCGCGCCCTCATACCCCGAATCAATCGAACTCGCTGGAGCCGAAGTCGCCGATGGTCTTGAGCGAGAATCGAATCTGGATGTTTTCTTCCGGTCCCAGCGTACGATCCTGTAATTCCGACCGCATATAGACCAGTTCAAACCGCGAGCACTCGTCTTCGAAGGCGATGCCGTATTCCTGCCGAGCATTCAAATTGGATTGGATATCTCTCAATTGACCGAAGAAGACCGAGTACTGGCTGGTCACCTTGATGTCGCCGCGTAGCAATACGCCTTCGTCTCCACCGCCCACGATTGCGATCCGCTCGTCAACTTTGTAGTACTGCGCAATAGCGCGGAACCGTTTGTAAGATGAAGATAATTTCGCGTCGATCCTATTCAGGCTGAACCCGTCTTCATCCAGGCGAGCTCGTGCATCCACACGTAACAATTCGCCCAGATCTGCCGTCGTAGCGATGATCCAATCCGATGATGTCCCATCAAGATTGCTCACCGGATCAAACGCATTATCTGGTCTGGACCGCCATCGTTTACCGACCGTTGCGCTGAGGCTGGGACCGCTTTTCCAAACCGCGCGAGTAGTGATCCCCGCCGCGAGCTTTCCATCCCCTTCATAGAGATCGAAGGCACCAAAGCCGTTGGCATCGAACAGCGAGGCTTCGTCGGCCTCGTAAAGCAGGCTGTCTTCGTTCGGGATGGCGTCATCATTGACGTTGGAGAGGCCCCACGCCGCCATGACCGCCGGTTCGACCATGATATCAATGACTTTCCCGGGCCGGATCATGGGATAAGCCAGCTTGCCCCCGATATTGCCAACGGCGCGGGAGACGCTTTCCTCACCGGAAACGTCTTCGTCCAAACCGTAATAATCGGCACGAACTTCGGCAAATTGCTCGAATGTGAAGCCGCCGGGTAAGATGTTGAGATCGGTCCAGTCCGCGCCAACGCTGACCCGGTGACTGTCTTCCCCCAAATCCCGACTAAGGATGGCACTCGACGCGTTGACGCTGGCAAAGCCCATATTGCCAAGGTCCCAATACTTCTCGCCATAGAACACAGGTAGGGCGGTGGGCAATTCGCCATCGTCGTCATTCTCGCGCAGTCCCTGGAACTTCAACAGGGCGACGTCAGTGTAATAGTCGTCGCCCTGGCCGATGGCGAACAATTGCGTCAGGAGGCGGCGGGGCTGGCTGGCATAGAGGCCGCGCTGTTCATCTTGCCCGTCCAGATCGTATCGGCGATCATAGAGGTCATCTGTCTGATGCTCGACACCAAAGCCCCATTTCCATTGGTTGTTGATAGCAAACAGACCGCTTCCATAAACGTGTCCGCGTAGTTTTTCTTCTCCGAAAAGTTCGCCGTCACTGTCGAAATTCTGTTCGCTGGTAAAACTCGTATTGATGTTGATCGCGCCAGAATAGAATTTCTTGCGGTAATCAAGTTCCAGCATGGGGTTCACATTTTGCGTGACCATGGGCGAGATCGTCAGCTCGGACGAATCCGAAATGGCCCAGTAATAGGGCTGTTGGTAGAACCAGCCGAGTTTGGACGAGTTACCGGCAGAGGGGATCAAGAGACCCGACCGTCGGTCAGATGACGGATCGGGGTGAGCCAGAAACGGAAAATAAAATACGGGAATGCCGGCGACTTCGATCACGGCATCGCGATACGAGATCATCTGGCTTTCCTGGTCAAGGACAGCCCGGCGGGCGCGGACGGACCAAGTGGGTGTCTTGTCCTCTTCGCAGACCGGGCAAGCGGTATACACCACCTGGTCCAGCGCGTTCACGCCATTTGACTGCCGGATCGCAGAATTGGCGGCGACCGTTGCGCCCTGATCCAGCCGCGCTGAAAAGCCGATTGCATAGCCGTCTTCCAGGTTGGAATTGACCTCGATTTCGTCTGCAAATTGCTGGCTGCCGGTTTCATCGATGATAATGACATTGCCACTGGCCCGGACTTTCTCGGTCGTGCGGTCGTAGACGATCTTGTCAGCGCGCAGGATGCGGCCCTGATACAGCGCCTCAACATTGCCCTCGGCAACAAGTTTGTTCTCATCTCGAACTTCGTAAACATAGTCGGCTTCGAGAACGACCCGCTCATCCTGCTCGGCTGGTTGCGGAGCGCCCGTGTTTTCCTGGGCGATGGCGTACCAAGGAAGAGAAGCCGCCAGTCCAAGTGCAGCTGCAACATGATGCCATTTTGCCAAAACGCGTACCCTTACAGCTGTTTTCGGGCGTCGAACCGAACGCGCGCCGCGTTCCGCCTACACTCATTTCCCTTTGGAGGCTTAGAGAGGAAGGCGGGAATCGTCCAGCCATGAGACCATTCCGGCTGATTTTTCATGTTTCTGCCGATGCACTGACAGCACAGCTCGGTTCAAACCGCGCGGGATGCCAGACCACCGGGAAGGGTGATTGCCTCACCAGCAATCTCCAGTTCCATCAAGGCTGCGGCGCATTGGGCCGGTGTAGCCCCGGCTGCTCTTGCGATTTCATCGAGGGGCATGGGATGGGGCGACAAAGCTTGCTGGATTCGCTCAATCAAGTCGGTTGGCAAATCATGCTCTGGCGATCCTTCGAACAACTCTCTGGGCGCGGACACGCCTGAAAAGGAAAGACTTTCCAAAACTTCCAGAACGTCGTCGGCATGACGCACGAGCGTCGCGCCTTGCCGGATCAAATGGTTTGTCCCGGCTGATCTGGGATCTAGCGGTGAGCCGGGCACCGCCATGACATCACGGCCTTGCTCTGCCCCCATTCGAGCCGAAATCAGGGAGCCAGACCTTTCGGCGGCCTCCACAACGACCACCCCTCGCGACAAGCCGGTGATG
The DNA here is from genome assembly GCF_002375605.1 of Hyphomonas sp. UBA3601. Taxonomy (NCBI): domain Bacteria; kingdom Pseudomonadati; phylum Pseudomonadota; class Alphaproteobacteria; order Hyphomonadales; family Hyphomonadaceae; genus Hyphomonas; species Hyphomonas sp. UBA3601. The sequence goes on from NZ_DFME01000082.1 coordinate 30,693, forward strand.
ATGCGGTTGCGTCGCGGAAAATCCTTTGCTGTGGCGCGATATCCGAACGGACTTTCAGATACGATGAGTCCTTGCGCCGCGATTTCGGCATAGAGTCGGTCATGCTGGGGCGGGTAGACATGGTCCACCGCACCGCCCAGCACAGCAATGGTGCCAGTGCCCAGGCTGGCGGCATGTGCCTCGCCATCTATGCCCAAGGCGAGACCGGAAACCGTAGCATACCCGGCGCCGCCAAGCGCGGAAGCCATATCGCGGGCGAGCTTTCGTCCGGCGGCGGATGCATTCCGCGCGCCGACGATGGCCACTGTGGGTTTGGCGGCCAGATCGAGTTTGCCGAGCGCTGTCAGGACGGGCGGCGGGGGATCGAGTGCCTTAAGCAAGGGCGGATAAGCGGGTTCGCAGCTTGCGATTATGTGTGCGCCATACTTCCGGGTCCGGTCCAGCTCATGCTTGATATCGGAGACATCCGGGGGGACGAGTTCACGGCCTCTGCGGCTCTTCCGGGTCAACTCCGGTAGACCGTCCAACGCTGCGCCCGCTGATTTGAACTTGCGTATCAGCTGGAAGAAAGTGACCGGGCCGATATTCGGGGTGCGCGCGAGCCTCACCCAATCCAGGCGTTCTGCATCATTGAGCGCGCGCGCCGGACTCATGTGGTCGGGTCTACCGTTTTTTTGGAGCCGAACTTGGGCTCCTCACCCTTCAATAGGCGGCTCAGATTGGCGCGGTGAGTCCAGAACACGAAGAGCGACAACAGCGCGAGCCCGCCAATGATGAACATGTTCCGTTCGCCCAGCAGCCATGCGCCGGGCGGCACCAATGTCGCAGCGGTCAACGCGGCGAGAGAAGAAATGCGGGTAATTGCAAACAGGCCGAGCCAAACCGGTGCGGCGATATAGAAACCGGGCAGGGACACGAATGGCAGCAGTCCCGCATAGGTCGCGACCCCCTTACCACCCTTGAATCCGAGCCATATGGGGTAGCAATGGCCGACAAAGGCGAATGCGCCGGCCACGAAGCCGACTTCCCTGCTGGCAAGCATTCCAAATGCTAGCGCCAGTAGGCCTGCCTTCAGACTATCGAGAAGCAGCGTCGCAAGCGCGAGGTCTTTGCGGCCCGTACGCAACACGTTTGTTGCTCCGATATTGCCGGAGCCAATGGATCGGATATCGCCAAGACCTGCAGCGCGGGTGATGAGCAAGCCAAACGGGATCGAACCGGCGAGATAGCCGCAAAGTGCGGCCAAGGGGAATGCCAGCTCAGCTGTCATGTCGATCTCCTCAATTCCCAATTGAAAATTCTACGAATGGAACCGGCGGTGGGCAAGGCCAGTCTGGGCTATCGCTCAAAAACCTGCACTCCACCCACAAATGTCCGCAGCACACGGCCTTGCAGGCGCCGCCCATCAAAAGGCGAATTGGTTGATCTGGAAAGAAGGTGTTCACGTTCACAGAGCCAAGGCTTGTTTGGATCAAACAGAATGACATCTGCAGGCGCCCCTTCAGCCAGTCGCCCTTCAGGCAACCCGATAATGTCCGCCGGCTTGGAGGTAATCGGCGCGAGCGCTTCAAGCAGGGTGAGCGGGCCATCATGAACAAGGCTGAGTAGTGCCGAAAGCGTGGTCTCGAGGCCTGCCGCGCCAAAGCTCGCCTCACCAAATGGCAGGCGCTTTTCTTCCGGGGGTTGCGGGTCGTGTGCGGACACCACGGAATCGATTTCGCCTGCCTTCAACGCAGCAATCATGGCCTGACGTGTGTCCTCGTCCCTGAAGGGCGGATTGACCTTGCAATAGGTCAGGTAGTCGCCAACGTCGATCTCGTTGAAGAAAAGCGAATGTGCGGCGATGGTCGTGAAGACGTTGGCGCCCCGGGCGCGGGAATCTGAGACCAGTTCCAGTGTGCGGGGGGTGGATACTTGATCAAGGATCAGGGTGCAGCCAGTTGCTTCCGCAAGCATCAGGTCGCGCGCCGCGCCGATCCACTCAGCTTCTTTTGGAATTCCGGCGAGACCCTTGCGGGCGGCGAAGGCCCCGGCATTCATCACGCCAGAGCCCTTCAACGCGCAATCATCCGGGCGAGACATGACGATGGCACCGCGACTGGCCGCATAAGTCATCGCGCGTTTGAGTATGGAGGGATTTGAGATGGGCGCATCACCATTGGTGAACAGGACCGCGCCAGCATCCGCCATCATGCCTATCTCGGCCATGGCGTGACCTTCCAAGCCTACGGTGAGTGCGCCGGCGGCGTATATGCGGGCTTTCGCGCTGACTTTGGCACGATCTGAAATATAACGGACCAGTGCGACGTCATCCACGACTGGCTTGGTGTCCGGCATGACGACGAGACTGGTCACACCGCCCGCAACGGCGGCTCGAGATGCTGTTGCGAGCGTCTCCTTTTGCTCGTCGCCTGGCTCACCCGTTTTCACACGCAGATCAATTAGGCCCGGTGCGAGACAAAGTCCGCCTGCGTCGATGACTTCATTTGCATTGCCAACGGCGCCCGTAGCGCCTGGCGAAATTGCGGTAATGAAACCATCCTCGATCAGGATGCCGCCGATTTCATCCAGTCCGGATGCCGGATCCAATAGGCGCGCGTTGAAGATGGACAGGCTCATGGGCGGCCTCCTGCCAGCAAATGGAGCACGGCCTCTCGCACAGCGACGCCCATTTCCACCTGTTCTGTAATCACCGAGCGCTCACCATCAGCAATGGCACTTTCGATCTCGATGCCGCGATTCATCGGGCCGGGATGCATGACAATCGCGTCGTCCTTTGCAAGCGCAAGCCGTTCCTGTGTCAGGCCGAAATAGCGGAAGTATTCGCGGCGGCTTGGCAAATACGCGCCATCCATGCGCTCGAGTTGGAGGCGCAGCATCATCACGACGTCTGCGCCTTGAAGGGCTCTGTCGAAGTCGGATGTGGCTGAGGCGGCACCCCAGGTTTCCGTGCCCGATGGCATGAGTGTTCGCGGTGCGCACAGGTGTACTTCGGCGCCCAGCAGGTGCAGCGCCATCGTCGTAGAGCGCGCGACGCGCGAATGGACAATGTCGCCGCAGATGACGACTTTGAGCCCTTCGATCCGGCCCTTGTTGCGGCGGATGGTCAGCGTGTCGAGCAGGCCCTGAGTCGGGTGTTCATGCGTGCCGTCCCCGGCATTGATCACGGCGCAATCGACCTTGCGGGAGAGCAGCTTTGCGCCGCCCGAGGCCGAGTGCCTGACCACCAACACGTCCGGTTTCATGGCGTTCAGGGTCATTGCTGTGTCGATCAGTGTCTCACCCTTCTTCACGGAAGACTGTGCTACTGGCATCGATACGACGTCGGCGCCCAATCGGCGGGCGGCAATCTCGAAACTGCTCATCGTCCGAGTGGAATTTTCAAAGAACAGGTTCACGACTGTCTTTCCAGACAAGACCGGATCTGCCCGCTGGCCCGTCCGTGTCGCTTCGGCATAGTCGTTTGCCAGATCGAGAATATGAGTGAGATCGAGCGGGTGAAGGCCATCAATGCCCAGCAAATGCTCGTGGTCGAAGGAGTAGTGATATGCCGCCTTGCTCATGGAGGCCCTTTCGATTTTTGGCGGTTTAGGCGCGTTTCGGAGTTGGGGCAAGAGGTTCAGAGCGTGAGAAGCAGATACAGTATGGGGATCGTGACCATGGCGAGCACTGTTTCAACGGCGATCAGATTGGCCGAGAGTGCCGCATCGCCCCCCAGTTCCTTGGCGAGGATATATGAGCTGGTCGCTGTCGGGGTCGCGGCGCAGATCAGTGCGATGACAAGCGGTGTACCGGTTACGCCGAGCAGGAGGCAGAAGCCTACCGCGAAGGCTGGCAGGCCCAGCAGCCTGACGAGCGACCATGTAAGTGTGCGGGAGCCGGCGCGCTTCAGGGCGGACAGATCGACGCCCGCGCCAGCAGAGAGCAGGCCGAGGGCAAGGGCCGCGTCACCCAGGATGCGGAGGCTGTCATCGAGCAGACGGGGCAGCGTGACGCTAGCGCCCGCCAGTGCCAATCCTCCAATGCACGCGATGACGATCGGATTCTTGAACAATGCCATAAACGGATTGGGTTTTGGTCCGTGCGGAGTATCCGCGTGTGCGATCAGCGCGTAGACTGATAGAATGTTGGCGGTGGGAATCATCACGGCGGCGGCGATGGTGACGAGCGCGAGGCCCTCTTCACCGAACAGGAGGCTGCCGATGGACAGGCCGATCATCGTATTCCAGCGAACATTGGATTGGATGACAGAGCCGACGGCCGGGCCAGGCATATTGGGCAGGAAGCGGGCGAGCCATCCTATGCCACCGAGGGCGAACTGCGCGAAGATCAGCGCGGCAGCGAGTCCCCAGGGCGCTTCTTCGAATGGTGCATTGGCCAAGGTGCGAAGGATGAGCGCCGGGAAGAGCACCACATAGGAAAGGCGTTCGATGGCGCGCCAGCTATCGGTCGGAATCCAATTGCGGGCAGACAGGACATGGCCGAGCGTGACGATCGCGATGACGGGCAGGAGGGCGTAGAGAAACCCTGACATCAGGTTCGAGCCAGTCTTTGAAGGGCGTCATTCAGGATTACCGCAGCAGCTGAGGCATCGATTCGCTCGGCGCGTCGTTTCCTCGAAAGGTCAGCCTCGATCATCGCATTTTCGGCTTCTACTGTTGAGAGCCGTTCATCCTGAAACAGGATTGGCACGTCGCGGCGTTTCATGATGTGCCAGGCCAGCGCGCGGACAGATTGTGCGCGTGGGCCTTCGGACCCGTCCATGTTAAGCGGAAGTCCCATGACAATGCCGACAGCCACGCGATCATCATAGAGGTGGAACAAGCGATCAAGGACAGGGGCCAGCTTCTTGCCGCGTGGAATGGTCTCGACCGGGCTCGCCAGCATCCGCAGGCCATCCGCCGACGCGATACCGAGCGTCTTCGTCCCGGGATCAATGCCGATCAGGGCGCCGGTTTTCGGGAAATGGTCAGGATCAGTTATGGGCATGAATAGCCCACATAGCGCCTTGATGCCGTGTTGCCTATGGCGTATTCGGGCGGTTCATTTTCACGCGTTGGAGTTCGCTCATGTCTGTTACCAAGGATGATGTCCGCAAGGTTGCCCGCCTGTCGCGCATTGCCGTCAGCGAACAGCATGTCGGGGAACTGGTTGGGGAATTGAATGGCATCCTCAGCTGGATCGACCAGTTGAACGAGGTTGATATTGACGGCGTGGAACCGATGACCTCCGTGGTTGAGACGACGCTGCCCATGCGTGAAGATATCGTCACAGATGGCGATATCCAGGATCAGGTTCTGGCAAACGCACCGCGCACCGAAGATGGTTTCTTCGTTGTGCCCAAGGCCGTGGAATAAGCCAGCCGCCGCAGTGCCATCGTGCCATAAGTGCTGTACAACGCGCTTATGGAACGGCTGACAGTTCTCTACAACAGTGTGTGTCCTGTCTGTCGGGAGGGAATTTGCCATTTCGAACGGCGAACCCGAACAGGTTCAGACCTTGTCGATTATGTAGATGTTTCTCAAACACCTGATCGTTTTCGCGATCGGGGCATTTCCCTTAACGACGTTCGCCTGAAACTGCATGCTGTCTTGCCGGATGGTCACGCGGTTAAAGGATGGCCAGCGGTCGCTGAGATATGGCAGCGGACGCCCGGCTATGGATGGTTGGCCTGGCTGGGCAATCTGCCTGGGCTGAATCTGGTATCCCGCAGCCTGTATCATGTGACCGCCCACCTTCTGTGGCGCTGGAATCGGATGTCTGGCCGCTGGTAGCGATCAGATAATCTGGTCAGCGAATTCTTCGTAGTCGATCAGGATTTCTGCATCGGCAAGGATGGGGGTGCGGGCACTTAGCGTCACAGTTTGTGCAGCCGGGTCGACGGTAAAATCCGCATTGGCTTCGACACTGTGATTGCACATCGAGATCAGGCCGAATGCGACCGCGGCGCGCATTTTTCCTTGTTCATTTTCATCCACGTAGAAGACGTAATGATGGATCTGGGTGCCGCGAATGGCGGCGGTGTCATCCTGGCTGAGGACCAGGAGGGGATAGGTTGCGATCAGGTCGCCCGCTTCAAAGGAAACGGCCGCGAACAGGCCACGACCGTGAAAGGGAGATTGGCGAACCTCAACGGGTGAGGCGTATCCGGTTTTTTCCATAGGCATGATTACCACATGCCGAAGCCGCCGCCATCAGGATTCAGCGTCTTCCTCGCCAGATTCTTCTTCGGATTCTTCCGCCTTTGCCTCTGGGTCCCATGCATAGATTCCATTCACCAGGCATCTTTGCTTGGAAAAGGGCGTGGTCTCTGCGAAATCAGAAATGGAGTCGGACACGATTAGCGCGTCATGCTTTCGCAAGCAGCTGCCGGTCGCGTCCATTCCGATCCGCATTGCATCATCCAGCGGCGTACACGCGCCAAACACTTCAATCAGGAAATGGTCGCGCCCGTCACGCACCACAACTGTGTCCCGTGTTGTTTCGCCAAAACCATCAATGGTGGATGCAAAGCAGATGCTGCTCACCTCTTCGCCCAGTCGTGGATCGTCGGCATAGCGCTCGACGCCGCGTGGTCGGTCCTCTTGTGTCTCTGAAGTGGCGCAGGCCGCCAGGATAACGGGGGCAGCAAGGCTGAGCATGAGGGTACGCATGATGGGTCTCCGTTGAATTTGGCGTTGGAACCGAGCCTGCGCCACTCTCGCGCAACTGACAAGAAGGCTCACGAAGGCTTGAACTTTTGTGCCAAGCCGTCATAGCAGGCGGGCAGATTTCTTCTCAGGATGTCCGATGACCGAACTGACCAAACTTACCCTCGCCGCAGCGCTTGATGGCTTGAAAGCCAAGGAGTTTTCTTCGCGCGAGATCACCCAGCAATTCGTCGACGCCATTGAAGGCGCGCGGACGCTGAATGCCTATGTGGTCGAAACGCCGGAAAAGGCGCTCGCCATGGCGGACGCGTCCGATGCGAGACTGGCCAAGGGCGAGGGCGGCAAGCTGGAAGGCGCCCCGCTCGGGATCAAGGATCTGTATTGCACCAAGGGTGTGCGCACGACGGCGTGCAGCAACATCCTGGGTGCGTTCACCCCAACCTATGAATCCACCGTCACCCAGAACCTCTGGGATGAAGGCGCAGTCATGCTGGGCAAGCTCAACATGGACGAATTCGCCATGGGTTCCTCCAACGAGACCTCGCGGTTTGGAAACGTGATCAACCCGTGGCGCCGCAAGGGCGACAATCAAGGCCTGACACCCGGCGGCTCGTCAGGTGGGTCGGCAGCATCCGTTGCAGCAGACCTTTGTCTCGCGGCGACAGCTTCCGACACGGGCGGGTCTATCCGCCAGCCAGCCGCCTTCACAGGTACGGTCGGCATCAAGCCAACCTATGGCCGCGCCAGCCGCTATGGCATGGTCGCGTTTGCCTCTTCGCTCGATCAAGCTGGCCCGATCTCCAAGACGGTCGAGGATAGCGCCATCCTGCTGAAAGCCATGTGCAGTCACGACCCCAAGGATTCGACCTCATTGAGCGTCGAAACGCCAGACTGGCGCAGCGATGTGTCCAAGGGCGTAAAGGGCATGCGGATCGGTATTCCGAAAGAATACCGGATGGAGGGCATGTCCGACGAGATCGACAAGCTCTGGGAGCAAGGCATTGTCTGGCTGAAAGCTGCAGGCGCCGAAATCGTCGATATCAGTCTGCCGCACACGAAGTATGCGCTGCCAGCCTATTATATCGTTGCGCCTGCTGAGGCATCCTCAAACCTCGCTCGATATGATGGTATGCGTTATGGCGCGCGCGTAGCCGGGGAGAACCTGACCGCGACCTATGAAGACACGCGGGCTGGCGGTTTTGGAGCTGAAGTCCAGCGCCGCCTGATGATTGGCACTTATGTTCTTTCGTCCGGCTATTACGATGCCTATTACCTGCGTGCCCAGAAAGTTCGCACCAAGATCCTCAATGATTTTATTGAGGCGTTCGAGAGCTGTGATGCCGTGCTGACGCCGACCTGTCCGAGCCCGGCCTTTGCGTTTGGCGAGAAAAGCGGCGATCCGGTCGAGATGTATCTCAATGACGTGTTCACGGTGACGGCCAACCTTGCCGGCCTGCCGGGCATCTCCGTGCCCGCTGGCCTGTCCTCAAGCGGCCTGCCCCTCGGTCTACAGGTAATCGGCAAGGCGCTCGACGAGACGGCCTGTTTCCGCGTCGGCGGCGAACTGGAACGCGCAGCAGGTTTCGTGGCCAAGGCGGAGAAGTGGTGGTAGGTTCGGGGGCATGAACATCACCCGTTTTCTCCTTCTCTTTGCTGTCCTGCTTGTCTTCTGCCTCGCCCTGATGGCGGCGATGATGGCGCAATATGGCTACAGCCTGTTTGCCCCGGAAATGCGGTCCATGCTGCTCGTGGCATTCCTCGTGGCTGGCTACGTCTCGTTTCGAATTTCCCGAATCATCGCACGCAGAAAGCGGCGACTAGAGGACCACCCCCAGCCGGGCGGTGCCGGAAAGTCAAAGCTGTCCGGCCTGTTTGGCGGCAAGAGCGCCGCGCAGACGGCGCGCGAAGCACGGGTTGCCGCACGGCGCAAGAAACTGGTCGAGGAAGGAAAGCTGGAAGACACCCCAGAACCTGAACCAGCGGCCGAAAGCGAAGGTCCTGTCCGTGTTGCCCAATCTGCCCCCATCAAGGACCGCATGGCCGCGCGTGCCGAGCGGGTGCGGCGGGCAAAAGAGTCAGGCAAGCTTGATTAGGCCTCAGGCCTTGGATGGCTTGAGTGCTCCGCCGGACTTGCTGTTTGGCCGAATGACAACCTGGTCAAATTCTACTTCTTCCGGCGCATTACCGCCGGGACCTGGTTTGTCGTCATCATCCTCATCAGAATCCCGCTGTATGACCCGCGACAAGTAGATGCCAACCCCGATCAGGCCGCCTACGGGGCCGCATTGCAGCATCATCGCGAAAATCCATAACAGGGGCATGTCAAGGTCCATATCCTGGAGAGATAGCAACATGCCGCCCAGCAGGATGGAGCCCACAGCCACGCCGCCGGCGAATCCCAAGACAAGATGTTTGAGAAAGCCGCGAACCACCGGCTTTTCATCCTCGCCCGAGGCATCCATCATCATCTTGAAAATCATTCCGGCACTCCCTTTTTCCTCCACGAGCGGAATTATTCGCCCATATCCCGAAAATTGGAAGGGTTGGCGCCTATCGAATGGTATTGACGGCTCGACAGTGCGCCGCTCCGGCGGCTAGAACAGCGCCAAATCATACTGCCAGCAGGGAACACTATGTCCGCGCGCACACCATATGTCATCAAGGGCGAAACCGGCGATTGGGAACTGGTCATGGGCCTCGAAGTCCATGCTCAGGTCTCGTCCAATGCGAAGCTGTTTTCTGGCGCGTCCACGGCGTTTGGTGCGGACCCCAACTGCAATGTGTCGCTGGTCGATGCGGCAATGCCCGGCATGCTGCCCGTGATCAACAAGTATTGCGTCGAGCAGGCTATCCGTACCGGCCTCGGCCTGAAGGCGCAGATCAACACCTATTCCCGCTTCGACCGGAAGAATTATTTCTATCCCGACCTGCCGCAGGGCTATCAGATCAGCCAGTTCGCGCACCCGATTGTCGGTGAAGGCGAAATCGAGGTGGATGTCGAGCCCGCGCATGGCGGCGATGCCTATGCTTTCCCGTGCCGCATTGAGCGGCTCCATCTGGAACAGGATGCTGGCAAGTCGATTCACGACATGGACCCGAACTCGACCTATGTGGACCTGAACCGGTCCGGCGTCGCGCTGATGGAAATCGTGTCCATGCCGGACATCCGCACACCTGCCGAAGCGGCCGCCTATGTGAAGAAGCTGCGCGCCATCGTGATCGCGCTCGGCACCTGTGATGGCGACATGGAGAAGGGCAATCTCCGCGCCGATGTGAACGTGTCGGTCTGCCGTCCGGGCCAGTATGAGAAATTCCGCGAGACCGGCGATTTCAGCCATCTCGGCACGCGCTGTGAACTCAAGAACATGAACTCGTTCCGCTTCATCCAGCAGGCCATCGAGTATGAAGCGCGCCGCCAGATCGAGATCCTTGAGGATGGCGGCTCCATCGACCAGGAAACGCGCCTGTTCGATCCGGTGAAGGTCGAGACGCGCTCCATGCGTTCCAAGGAAGACGCGCATGATTACCGCTATTTCCCGGACCCGGATCTGTTGCCGCTGGAAGTCGAGCAGGCCTGGATCGAGGAAATCCGTGCGACCCTGCCGGAACTGCCAGACGAGAAGCGCGCCCGCTTTGAAACCGATTATGGGCTGTCACGCTATGATGCGGGTGTCCTCAGCGCCGACGCCGAAAAAGCCAGCTTCTTCGAGGACGTTGCCAAAGGCCGCGATCCGAAACTTGCGGCGAACTGGGTGACGCAGGAATTGTTCGGCTATCTCAACAAGCAGGACATTGAGCTGGCCGACAGCCCCGTATCTGCCTCCAGCCTCGGCGGCCTGATCGAACTGATCGCCAATGACACGATCAGTGGAAAGATCGCGAAGGACGTCTTTGCCCGGATGATCGAAGGCGAAGGCGAAGCTTCTGACATTGTCGAAAAGCACGGCCTGAAACAGGTAACCGATACCGGCGCGATCGAGAAGATCGTCGACGACATCATGGCTGCCAATCCGGACCAGGTCGCGCAGATCAAGGAAAAGCCCAAGACGATGGGCTGGTTCGTGGGCCAGGTGATGAAGGCTTCCGGTGGCAAGGCCAATCCGAAAGCCGTCAACGATATCCTGAAAGCGAAGCTGGGGCTCTAACCCCTAGAGCTTGGACTTGATGCGATCGGCCAGCACGCCGAGTTTAGCTGTATCTGCCATTTCGCCCGAGCCATGCCGCCCGAGCGCCACATCCTTCCAGCGCGGAATGATGTGAAAGTGCAAATGGTAGACAGTTTGTCCGGCGGGGGCGCCATTGAACTGGGTCACGACCAAGCCATCGGGCGTCAAGGCAGCTTCGACAGCCTGCGCCACTTTCTGCACAGCTGCCATATAGGGGCCGAGCTTGTCGACGTGCATGTCGAGCAGGTTGCGCGCTTCCACGCCCTTCGGCACGACGAGCGTGTGACCTTCGCTCTGGGGGAACACGTCCATGAAAGCGAGTGCAGCGTCATCCTCATAGACTTTGACGGCGGGCATTTCACCGCGCAGGATCTTGGCGAAGATATTGTCGGGATCGTAGGCAGCGTGAAGAGTCATGACGAGGACGAACTTTCTAGTTTGTGTGGGGAGGGATGCCGTAGTTTCAGAAATGTGGCTCTCAGGAAGCGCCACAGGACAAATAACGAGAGCCAGTCGAGCATGAACAAGGCGGCCACAGCCCAGGCGCGCCAATATTTTCTCCGTACCGGATCCGGGGCTTCCCCCGTCGCTTCTACGAGACGGTCCTCCGCGGTTTCGACCATTTCCCGGAGATATGCCTTCGCGTCTTCCAGTTGCGATGTCGGAAGCCGGACAGGGATTCCCCCAAGGGCCGGAACCAACAGCCAGTTCACGGTCGCATGATTGTAGTTGTCGATAGAGGCGTCGAACCCTGCATACTGCAACGCTGCACAGACGATGAGGGCCTCTTCGACCCGGCCATAGTTCCTGAGGACGGCAGACTCGCTCATTCGCCCTTCTTAAAGGGTGTTCGTTCGGTGAGATAGCCCATGTCGGATTCTACCGCTTCGCGTTCGCGCTCCAGATAGTCGGCTATGGCGTGGCGAAGGCCGGGATGGGCTATCCAGTGGGTGGAATGGGTGGTGACGGGCGTATAGCCACGGGCCAGCTTGTGTCCGCCCTGAGCACCTGCTTCGACGAAAGCCAGCTTGCGCTCGATGGCGTAGTCGATGGCCTGATAGTAGCAGGTCTCGAAGTGCAGCATTGATCTGTGCTCGGTACACCCCCAGTAGCGGCCATAGAGTGTGTCGGAGCCGATTAGATTCATGGCACCGGCAATCGGCGCTCCGTCTGACATGGCGAAGATAAAGAGGAGATCGTCGGCCATCCGTTCTCGCAAGAGTGAGAAAGTGTCTCGGGTCAGATAGGGCGAGCCCCATTTGCGCGTGCCCGTGTCCATGTAGAATATGTAGAACGCATCGAGATGAGCTTCGGTAATGTCGTCGCCCCGCAGGTGGACAAAGTCCAATCCTTCCTGCGCCTTTGCGCGTTCCTTCCGAAGATTCTTTCGCTTGGACGAGGAGAGGTCGGCAAGGAAATCATCGAACGAGCCATAGTCGCGGTTCTGCCAGTGGAATTGCTGGTCGGTGCGCAACAGCAGGCCCGTCTCCGACAGCATTGTGGCTTCTGCCGGTGAAGCGAAATTGATGTGCAATGAAGATAGCTCGTTCTGCTCGGCCAGTTGGATCGCGCCGGACAGGAGCGCCGTCTGCAGGCGTATTTCATCGGGGCCCGGACGCACAAGCAGGCGACGACCGGTTACCGGCGTGAAGGGCACGGCCCCAAGCAGTTTGGGATAATAGGCTCCGCCTGCGCGCTCATAGGCGTCGGCCCAGGATTGGTCAAAGACGAATTCGCCGCGTGAGTGGGTTTTGCCATAGAGCGGCATCGCAGCCTTGAGTCGGCCAGTTGCGTCGCGGATCAATACATGACGCGGCATCCAGCCCGTATTTGGAGTGGCCGCGCCAGACGTTTCCATCGCGTCCAGGAATTCCCATTTCAGAAAGGGATCGAAGCGTACCCCGGCTGGATTGGCGACCGCGTTCCATTCCTCCGGATCGACCTCCGCCATGGCTGAGGCAAAACTCAATTTCAGCGCGGTGTCATCCATGCTCTGAATCTAGGGCAAGGCGTAGGCCGAGACCAGTCCCGGAGCGAGATGTTCGAAGATGATGGCCACATTTTCATGAACGGCCAGCCGAACCTCATCCAGCGTCCGTACCGTCCAGCACACAATCGGGAGGTCTTCCGGTACGCGTTTGCGGATGCCATCGACGTCCGCGATGTTGATGGCAATGTAGTCAATGCCGTCTGACAATGCGCGTTGAAGAATTGTTTCGAACTCGGATGTGCCAATCTTGTGGGACGGTCCAATGAGCTGACCGCGCATCACGTCCGATGGGAGGGCCCGTACCGCCTCTTCCGAAAAGCTCATCGCCGCTGCGCGTCCTGCATAGTTCTGAAGCAGCGCACCGGTTCGGCGGCCGAGATCTGCCGGGTCCGTGCGTCCGTCCAGCTTCATTTCTGTCAGCAGGGGCAGCTTGTGTGGCCAGCTTGCAAGCAGGCGTTCGAAGGTCGGCAAGCCATGGATTCCGGCGATCATTATGTCCTGCAGGTCGTCCGACGTAAGATCCTCTACACGGTCAGGGCGCCCGGCAAGGCGGTCCAGTGTGTCATCATGGAAAACGACAAGGTTTCCATCTAAATCGGGGCGGATATCGAACTCCATGCCGAGCCCGTACTGTGCCGCCGCATCAAAGGCCGCCATCGTATTCTCAGGTGTTTTGCGTCCGGACCACAGGCCTCTATGTGCGTAGGCGAAGTCCGTGAGCGTGAATGCCTGTGCCATCTAGTCGGCAATTTCGAAGATGCCATCGACTTCCACGGCGACGCCCAGAGGCAGTTCGGGGCATGACACAGCCGATCGGGCATGACGGCCGGCCTCGCCGAATACGTCGACCATAAGATCTGAACATCCATTGATGACTTGCGGGATGTCTGTGAAGCCGGGCGCGACGTTCACGAAGCCGCCGAGTTTTACCACGCGCTTGATACGGGACAGGTCGCCAATGGCAGCTTTGCACTGGGCGATCAGGTTGATCCCACAGAAGCGGGCGGCCTGCTGACCTGCGGAGAGTTCCATGTTCTCGCCGAGGCGTCCCTTGATGAGGCCGTCAGCGGACGCGCTGACCTGACCGGACACGAACAGCATGTTGCCGCTGATGACATAGGGGACATATGTGGCGACCGGTTTCATGGGTTCCGGCAGTTCGATGCCGAGTTCATCAAGACGGGTTTCGGGGGTCGACATGGCGCGCTCCTTGAAAATGGTGTTGCGTTTTCACTAGACCGCCAAGGGGCGGGGCGCAAACGCCGTTCACCGGGGCGCGTTCTTCACCCGCGCCGACCGGCCTGTGATCACGGCTTCGGCGCCGAACTTCTGCCGGGCCAGGTCCGACGCGCGCTCTGCCGCCGCGCGCTTCGCGACGAGAGGGTCGAGCAGGTCGACAGCGTCCGAGCGATGCTCTGACAGGTCGGAAATACCAACTCCGATGAGACGAAAGCGTGTCCGGCCATTGGTTTCCTTGGCCAGCAACACTTTGGCATTCCGAAACAGGGTCTGGGCCAGCTGGGTGGGCTCTGACAGGGACATGCGCCGCGTAAGGGTCCGGAACTCAGCGGTCTTGAGTTTGAGCGTGATGACATTGCCGACAAGGCCCGTGGCCTTGGCACGGTCTGCCGTTTTTACGCAGAGGCGCCAGAGCTGGTCTTCCAACCAGGCCGGGTCTGACATGTCGTCATTGAACGTGGTCTCGGAACTGACCGACTTGCGCTCCTCATCATTCCGGACCGGCCGGTTATCGATGCCATGCGCCCGATTCTTCAGCCACATTCCGGTCTCGCCATAGCGCCCGATCAACTGTTTCAACTCCGTCCGTTGGAGGTCTTCGATCGTATCGTACCCATCCCGGGTCAGTTTCTGGGCCAGTTTCGGGCCCACGCCATGAATGAATCCAATGGGTCTCGGTGCGAGTAAGGCTTCGGCTTCGTCTGCGCCGATGACGGCAAAACCTCTCGGCTTGTCCAGTTCGCTTGCGGTCTTGGCCAGGAATTTGTTGGTCGACAGGCCAATCGAGACAGTGATCCCGATATCGCGCTCAATCTCTGCTGCAAGCCGGGCGAGGGACACGGCCGGCGGCGCCTTGTGAAGGGTGCCCGTGCCGCTGAGGTCCAAATAGGCCTCGTCGACCGAGACGGGCTAAATCATGGGCGTCAGCGCCTGCATCTTTTCGCGCATCTGGTGGGCGGCGAGCCGGTACTTTTCGCCATTCGGCTTGATCACGACGGCGTCCGGGCAGGCCTTGAGCGCCTTGAACATCGGCATCGCCGAGCGGACGCCATAGAGACGCGCGATATAACAACACGTGGATACGACCCCCCTTTTTCCGCCGCCCACAATGACTGGTCGGTCTTTCAGGGAGGGATCGTCGCGTTTTTCGATGGCTGCAAAGAAGGCGTCGCAATCGAGATGAGCGATGGCCAGCGTTGTGATGTGTTTATTGCGGATTACACGATGCCGCCCGCAGCGAGGGCAGGCAGCGCTGTCGTCGTCTGAAAGGTGAAAACAGTCTCTGCAGAGCGTGTACATGGCCCCGTGTTCATGCCATGTTCCGGCGCCCGCGGCAATCAATGGGACGCAAACACGTAAACCAGTGTTAACGATTTCGGGTGTAGCTGGCAAAAGAGCTCTTAGAATCGTCCCGAATCAGAGGCACCAACTCAATCATGACGAAGTCGCACACCAGGAAAGTTCTGGTTGTTGAGGATAACGAACTCAACATGCGCCTTTTCTGTGACTTGTTGGACGCTTTCGGTTTTGAAACCTTCCAATGTCGCGATGGTGCCAAGGCTGTCGAGATTGCACGCCAGGAACTGCCGGACCTCATCATCATGGATATCCAGCTGCCGGAAGTTTCAGGTCTCGACATCACGCGATGGCTCAAGGACGATGACAAGGTCGCGCACATTCCGGTTCTGGCCGTCACGGCATTTGCCATGCGCGCGGATGAGCAGCGGGTTCGTGAAGCTGGCTGTGAGGGGTACCTTTCCAAGCCCATCCAGATTGCAACCTTCATCAAGGCGGTTGAGGCATTGATGCCCAAGGAGGCAGCGTGACAGCACGCGTCCTCGTCGTAGATGACATCGAAGCGAACCGACGCCTCCTGCAAGCCAAGCTGGAGGCTCAATATTATACGGTCATGCTGGCTGAAAACGGGATCGAGGCGCTCAGCATGGTGGAGCGTAGCGAGCCTGACATTATCCTTCTGGACGTGATGATGCCCGGTATGGACGGGTATGAAGTTTGCCGCCGCCTGAAGGAAAACCCTGCCACTGCGCATATACCCGTCGTCATGGTTACGGCCCTGAATGATGCCGAGGATCGCGTCCGGGGCCTGGACGTCGGGGCGGAAGACTTCCTGACCAAGCCGGTTGATGACTTTGCCTTGATGGCGCGTATGGGGGCCATCACCCGATACAATGCTGTTGCGTCAGAGCTTCGCCAACGTCAGGCCAGCGGCCTGCGAGCGGGCATTGATGGCGACGAAAGTCTCAATGTCAAAGACCAGCCAGCACGCCTCTTCGTGGTGGACGACAATCCCAGATCATCGTCGCGCGTCGCTGAAACCCTGCGGTCTGGTGGTCATACGGCCATTACACTGCTGGAGGCGGGCGGCATGAAAGGGTTGAATGAGCTTGGCGTGGATATTCTCGTCCTGTCCATGCTCAGTGATCGTTATGACGCCCTGAAACTCTGTGCGCACTTCAAGATGAATGAAGCGACACGCGCGATTTCAATTCTGTTGATTTGCGATCCGGATGATCGGCCGAGGGCTGGAAAAGGTCTTGATCTGGGTGCAAGCGATGTCATTTTTGCACCCGTCGACAAGCAGGAATTGCTGGCTCGTGTCCGGACGCAGGCACGGCGAACCCGCTATATCGAGGCATTGAGAGACCGCGTGGATCGTGGTCTTGAATTGTCGGTCATCGATCAACTCACCGGCCTCTACAATCGTCGGTACATGAACAACCAGTTGGAACAATTGATCCAGCGCTCCCAGATGGGCGGACGACCCGTATCGGTGGTTATGGCCGACATCGACCATTTCAAAGCAGTGAACGATACATATGGCCATGATGTCGGAGATGAAGTCCTGCAGGAAGTGGCCAAGCGCCTGAAGGTCAATAGCCGCGTCATGGATGTGGTCTGTCGCCCGGGTGGCGAAGAATTCATGGTCATTATGCCAGATACGCCGGGTGATCTCGCTTGCGCAGCAGCCGAGCGAATTCGACGATCTGTCGCGGCAGAGCCCTTCATAGTGAACAGTGGTGCGCGGGAAATTTCCATTACGCTGAGCGCTGGCGTTTCCACCATTAACGGCGCTCATGATACGATTGCTGATCTGACCAAGCGCGCGGATACGGCGCTCTATCAAGCCAAGTCTGCTGGCCGGAACAGAGTCGAAAGTCTTGCTGCCTGATTGACTTGAGCCGCCGCCCGTCGCAAGGCGCTGCTCATGAATGACCGGTTCTCGGCGTTTCGCCATTCTTCCTATCGCAGATACTTCCTGTCTCGCTTCATGACATCGCTTGCGGCGCAGGTCGTTTCTGTCGCCGTGGCGTGGCAGATGTATGATGTTACCCAGAACGCGGCGCTTCTCGGTTGGATCGGCCTTGTCCAGTTCCTGCCAGCCCTGTTGTTGGTCGTGGTGACAGGTGTCGCATCGGACCGGCTCGGTCGCCGGAATGTCATGGGAGCCTCAGTCAGCGTCGAACTGGTATGCGCCGGGGTGATTTTGGCGCTCGCGCTGACGGGACGATTTGATCCTCTGATCGTTCTCGCGACCCTCACTGTCTTTGGTGTCGCACGCGCATTCTATACGCCTGCTTCGTCGAGTCTTGCGGTCAATTTGGTGCCGCGTGAAGACTTCGCCAATGCTGTGGGCTGGCTTGCATCATCCTGGCAGGCGGCGTCGATCCTCGGACCAGTGGCAGGTGGATTGTTATATGGTGTCGGGGCGGGGTTTGCGTATGGAACGGCTGTCAGCCTGTTTGCCATATCGGCCATCCTGATTTTCTCGATCCCGAAACCTCCCCAGCGTATCGAGCGCGAACCAACGACACTCAACGTGCTGTTGGGCGGGTTCAAATATGTGTTCAATCAGAAAGTTGTGCTGGGCGCGATCTCTCTGGATTTGTTCGCTGTGTTGCTGGGCGGCGCCGTGGCGTTGCTGCCGATCTATGCGCGGGACATATTGGAAATTGGTGAAGAGGGGCTTGGCTTGTTGCGCGCGGCGCCCGGCATTGGCGCACTCATCATGCTGGCGATCATCACGGCGTTTCCGATCAAGGATCATGCCGGCCTGATACTATTCGTGTCGGTCGCGCTCTTCGGGATTTCCACCGTCGTGTTCGGGTATTCGAATGTCGTCTGGCTATCCATCGTCGCGCTGATCTTCGTTGGAGCCTTCGACATGGTGTCGGTCTATATCCGCGAAGTTCTCCTGCAGCTCTGGACACCTGACCAAGTGCGCGGGCGGGTCAATGCCGTGAACTCGATTTTCCTGGGCGCGTCCAATGAACTGGGCGAGGCGCGGGCCGGATTCATGGCCGCCAAATGGGGCGCGGTCTTCACGGTCGTAGCGGGCGGCTATGCGGCCGTCGGCGTGGCTGCGGCTTGGTCAGTCCTGTTCCCCGGTATCCGCAAGACACGAGACCTGCATCATGGCGTGCCGGAAGAATAGGCAACAAAAAACCCGCTCTAGTGGAGCGGGCTTTTCGAACAATGCATGAAAAACAAGGATCTTACTTGATCTTGCCTTCCTTGAATTCGACGTGCTTCTTCGCGACCGGGTCGTACTTACGCTTGACCATTTTTTCGGTCATGTTGCGTGGGTTTTTCTTCGTCACGTAGAAGAAACCGGTGTCGGCCGTCGAATTGAGGCGGATCTTGATGGTGGCTGGTTTGGCCATGACGAATGCTCGCTTGTGTTAGCGTCTGAAACTGGAAAGCGGCTTAATGGAGATGTGCGCGTCGGAAGTCAAGCGCCATTGCTGCTAGAGGCGGTCGGTCGAATGTCCGCTGCGGGTCCAGCGCAGGAAGGGCGGGCCCCGATTCAGCGACGGCTTGTCCAGTCTTTCCTCGATTTCCCCCAGCATGAACCGGGTGACATTAGGCAAATCGAGCGCCAGTGCGTCTTTCAGGGTGACCCATTGCAGGTCAGACAATTCCGCGCCGTCGACGGGCGGACGCTCATCAATCAGAGCATCTTCGGCGTTCGCCATGAAGAATCGCGCGTCGAATCGCTTCGGTCGATAGGGCGGCGTGATGGCTCGGCCGATGAAGGTCAATGGGGACAGGTGAGGCGCTGCGTCGAGTTCATGAAAAGGTTTCCATCCGATTGGGTGCCTGTCTGGCATCTCGGCGTCGCGCGCCACCAAGAGGCCGGTTTCCTCGAATGTTTCGCGTATGGCTGTCAGGGCGAAGGCACGCGGCTTGCGGCGCGTCTGGATGCGCAGGAGACGTTCCTGCTGGGCGTCCAGTTCGCAATAGGAGACGGCCTTGCCATCCTGTGGGTCCACACGGCCACCGGGGAAGACGTATTTGTCTGGCATGAAGGCATGACGCGCCGAGCGCTTACCCATCAGGACGCGAGGTTCGGCGGCGTCCCGGCGGACCAGTATGAGTGTGGCGGCGTCTTTCGGGCGGGGACTGCGTTTGCGAGTCTCGATGACATCGCCATCATCTTCCTTGTCAAATGCGGAGCCCATCAGCGTATCTGAGTGCGGATTCGAATTCATGTCCAAACTATTTCCGGCTCTTGCGCTTGTGCTTGGGCAGCGTCTTCTTGTTGAACTTCCCTTTGCCGGGGCGCTTACCCGTTGGCTTGCCGGGGCCGGTCTTTCTGCGCGGGGGACGACCGCGGCCTGTATCATGGCGCTCGCGTGCCTCCCGGCGCCCTTCCGGGGCTGGCATCGGGTCGGATAGCATTTCGAGCAGGAGGCCACCTTGAAGAGGGGTAACCTCTTTCAGCTTCACCCGAACGATCTGACCGAGACCATAGGTCTTGCCTGATCCCCGCGCATAAATCTGCATGGCGGTGTCATCATGCACCCAATAATCATCGGAGATAGATGAAATCGGGACGAACCCGTCTGCACCTGAGCCAGCCAGCGCGATGAATAGCCCTGCGCCAGTGACGCCCGTGATGCGTCCCTCAAATTCACTACCAACTCGATCCGCAAGGAAAATGGCAAGGTAGCGGTCGGTGGCCTCGCGTTCAGCGGCCATGGAACGGCGCTCGGTATCTGAGATGTGCTGAGCCATCTCCTCCAGCCGTACCGACATGTCCTTGGACAGGCCGTCCGGGCCGAGCCCGAGCGAAGCGATCAGCGCGCGGTGCACGATCAAGTCAGCATAGCGCCGGATCGGTGAAGTAAAGTGCGCGTAGCGGATAAGGTTCAGGCCGAAATGGCCCAGATTCTCTTCCGAATAGATCGCCTGAGCCTGTGTGCGTAGCACCATCTGGGTGACCATCTGGTCGTAATCGCCATCGCGGATTTCGCCAAGCAGACGGTTGAAATTCTCGGTCTGCGGGCGCTGGCCGATATTCCATTTCATGTCGATGGTCTGCAGGAATTCGGCGAAGGCGGCGATCTTCGCATCTGTGGGCGTGTCGTGGACACGATAGATCAGCGGGCTTTTCTGCTTTTCCAGGGTTTCAGCGGCTGCCACGTTCGCCTGGATCATGAATTCCTCGATCAGGCGGTGGGCGTCGAGACGTTCCTTGGTAATGATGCCTTCGATTTCGCCATCCTCGGAAAACACGATGCGACGCTCGGGCAGGTCGAGATCCAGCGGAGAGCGATCGTCCCGTGCCTTGGAAAGCGCTGCATAGGCGCCCCAGAGCGGCTTCAGGACGGTTTCCAGCATGTCGCCAGCCTTGCCGCCCGGCTTGCCGTCAATCGCCGCCTGAGCCTCCTCATAGGAGAGCTTGGCTGCTGACTTCATCATGCCGCGAATGAAACGGTGCGAGCGCTTGGAGCCCGACTTGTCGAAGATCATCTCTACCGCCATGCAGCGGCGCAGCTCGCCCTCGCGCAGGGAGCATTCATCCGCTGACAGTTCAAACGGCAGCATCGGGACCACGCGGTCCGGGAAATAGGTCGAGTTGCCGCGCTTCAGCGCTTCGCGATCGAGCGGCGAGTCTGGCGTGACGAACGCCGCCACGTCGGCGATGGCGACGATCACGCGCCAGCCATCATCCAGCTGTTCGGCGAATACTGCGTCATCATGGTCGCGCGCATCATGCGGGTCGATGGTGATGAGCGGGGTTTTTGTCAGGTCCTCACGCTCCGCCGCAGCGGGTTTTGGATTGCGGGCCTGTTCCAGCGCCGCT
>NZ_DFME01000084.1:0-20607 GCF_002375605.1 Hyphomonas sp. UBA3601
TGGCGGGAAGGACAATTTGTCGAGCCTCAGCTTGCCCGTGCGCTTGTGGCTGGCTGCCTGATCCCATACTGCCCGAGCCTCCGGGAACGCCATGGCCAGATCAGAGCCCATTCCGACATATTGGCTGCCCTGACCGGAGAACATGAAGGCGATCTTGCCGTCCACAGGCGCATCGAATGAGGCAAAGCAATCGGCCCTGAACGGACGAATACCTACCTCCCCTGCCCGAATCTGGCTTGCGAGACTCTCCGACTTGGTTTTGAGATCGTCTGCGGTTTCAGCAATGATCGCAGCCCGTGCTGGAGCTTTCGATTCGAAGCCCGCATGTGTTTGTGAAGCGGCGTACGCCAGCGATGCGTCATCCACGCCGGATGCGCTGGCCTCGATTGCTGTCGCAAGGGCACCGGGCGTGTCTGCGCTGAACAGAAAAAGTTCCGCCGGAAAGACCCGGTACGGTCGTATTGCGGTTTTGCCGACATATTCTTCCAGGGTCACATGGTAATTGCTTCCACCAAACCCGAATGAGCTGACTGATGCCCGGCGCGGTCGCTTCTTTGTCGTGATCCAGGGACGGGGTTCGGTGTTCAGGTAAAAAGCACTGCTTTCCTTGATGACATCCGCGGGCTCCTCAACCTTGATCGTGGGCGGAAGGACTTTACGACTGAGCGCGTTGACGGTCTTGACGAGACTCGCAACGCCAGCAGCCGCCTTGGAATGCCCCATTTGTGATTTTACGGATCCGAGCGCGCACCATGGTTCGTCTGATTTGACTTCACCGAACACGAGATGCAGGCCGTCCAGTTCTGCCTTGTCACCAGCCTTGGTGCCTGTGCCATGCCCCTCCATCAAGTCGACAGCTTCCGGACCATATCCGGCCTGAACATAGGCACGTTTAAGCGCGCGGGCCTGTCCCTCAGGAACCGGTGCATAGATCGCCGTCCCCTTCCCGTCCGAGCCGCCACCCAATCCACGAATTACCGCATGTATCGTGTTGCCGTCGCGCTCGGCATCGTCCAGCCGGCGCAGCGCCAGCATGCCAATACCTTCCCCCAGCATGGTACCATCGGCACTATTCGAAAACGGTCGGCAGTCGCCCGTCGGCGACAGGGCCGGTGTTTTCGAGAAGCACATATACATCAGGATATCGTTCAGTGCGTCGACACCTCCGGTCAGGACCGTATCGCTGTCTCCGGCGCGAAGTTCGTGCAGGGCGATGCTGAGGGCTGACAGGCTGGAGGCGCAGGCGGCATCGGTGACCATGTTGCTGCCGCCCAGGTCAAAGCGGTTGGCGATCCGCCCTGCCACGACGTTCCCAAGCAAGCCGGGGAATGTCGCCTCCTGCCATTCGACATAATGGTTCTCGATCCGCTCAGCGAGTGCGACAACCTCGCTTTCTGGCATGCCTGCTTCGCGCATCGCATTGACCCAGACCGGGCGCTGCAGACGGCCTGCCATATGAGCGGTCAGTTCTGTCGCCGACGCCACGCCGAGGATCACGCTGGTGCGGGATTTGTCGATCCGGCCTTCACTGTCCCGCTCGATATCCTGTAAGGTCGCATAGGCCGCGATCAGTGCCAGCAATTGCGCAGTGTCGGTCCCTTCCATCGTTTTGGGCGGGATGCCGAACGTCAGGGGGTCGAAGGCAACTGGATCAATGAACCCACCGCGCCGACCGTACGTCTTGTCCTTCGCCAGCGGGTCGGAGTCATAATAGTCATCCACGAGCCAATGGCTTGCTGGCACGTCGGACAACAAATCCCGCCCTTCGAAAATATCGCGCCAAAAGCCGGTCACGTCTCCCCGGCCCGGGAAGATTGCGCCCATGCCCACAATGGCAATCGGAGTGGCAGCTTTTGAGCTCATGATCTGCTGGCCTTGTCATTCATCGTATCAGAGAAACTTTCGAGGCGTGTAGGAGAACGCTGAGGGTGGCACGCCAATCCCACAGGCGCGCATCTGTCCGGCGCGTGTCAGACGCGTCGCGCCCTCCATCAGGTTCAGGGCGATCTGGCGGATTGTGCGGTTCTCGATGGGCTCCAGAAATGTGCCAGCGACCCATTCATTGAACGCACCCTGCGCCGGGCCGCACCAGATCTGGTAATCGGAAACGCGGTCAGGAGCACCATCACGCGCCCATTGAGCCCCCATGAACAAATAGCGACGCGCAACGAGCGCGAGCCGCTTGTTGCCATCGGTTTCGGCGCGGGCCGCCTCCTTTGGATTCGACTCCGTGATGAAGGTCCGCGTCTGCTCCCAAGCGCTCTGGAAGGATTCCCCGAGCACGCCTTCCAGCCAGTCGCGATCTTTCTGGTCCATGGTTTCAAAAGACATACCAGACTTGTAGAGCGCGTGCAGCTTGCGTGCCCGCATCGCGAAGAGCGTACCGCGCTTCAGCACCTGCACTTCGACGCCTTGCTCAAACATGTCGGCCGCGGGAGCCATGCCGATATCAGCCGGCCCTGCCTTGGCCAGCAATTGTCGCGCAGGTTCAGACAAGCCGGATTCTACGGCGGCCTGATTGATGGAGCCAGTCAACACATATGCTGCGCCCATCTGAAATGCTGCGGCCACGCCATGTGGCGTCGCTATACCCCCGCCCAGGCCGATACGGATCGCATTTGCGTCTATGCCTGTTTCTGCAGCGACACGGTCTCGCGCCAGGGACAACGAGGAAAAGAGCGGAGCGGCAGAACGATTGTCGGTGTGACCGCCACTGTCAGCTTCAGCGGTGATATCCAGCGCTATTGGTACTCTCGAAGCAAGGGCGGCCTGCTCGGCAGAAATGCTCCCTTCAGAAACCAACGTTTTCAGTATTTTTTCGGGCGCAGGCTGCATGAACTGGGTGGCAACTTCCGCGCGAGAGACCTTGGCAAATACGTGGTTGGCGCGCTGGACCTTGCCGTCCGCGCTGCGTGTGAGACCAAGCGCTGTATAACGGACGATGTCTGGCGAAAGCCTCATATAGGCTGAAGCCGACACCCGCCGGACTCCCATTGCCAGAAACAGATCGACGACGCGCGCTTCATAGCCCGGCTGTTGCGGAGAGTGGATCAGGTTCGCGCCCCAAGCAGTTTGCCCCGGTGCGATACCAGCCTTGATCTCGCGCACGCCTTCTTCAATGGTTTCAGGTTTCAGCCCCGCGCTGCCGTAGAAGCCAACGCATCCCGCGCGAACGGCTTCTATCACCATCTTCGGCGTCGCAATCCCGCGGGCCATTTCGCCGACGACATAGTTGAAGCGCGCGCCATGCGCTTGCGCAAAGGCTGCATCCCCCAACCATTCAGGATAAATTGCAGGAAGTGTGACAGAACGAGCGCCCTGCTCGTCCGCTCGCAGGGAACCGCCGCGAACGAATAGCCCGACATTCTCACGAACACGGTCCAGAACCTGATCCACCGACAGACTCATAAAGCCTTCCTGCTTGCTGACCCCGATTTCTTCGAGGACGGACGTGACTCGTACATTTGAACACAGATAAAGGAAACGCACCTCCTAAGACGTGTCAAAACCCTCTACTGTGTTCCGTGAGACAGACTCAGCTCTCTCCCTCCAGAAACTACTGTAAAGCAGCAGCCAATGAACGCAACCTGAAATAGATATTTTTTCAAATTCTATTCTTGGTTAATTTTTGTCGGGATATGGCACACCTGCCAAGCGCCATTCTATTTGGGTGCAAAGGCAAGGCCACAGACGATCCCTGCATTCACCATAGAAATGCCACGAAATCACGTTTTTCAGGCGGAATCGGGCTGTTAAGGGAACTATTCAATCATCCTTGCGTCCCGTTTTGGGACCACCTAGTGATCGGATAGCTATCGCCCGCATGCCTTGCATGTTAGGTGACGAAAAATGCCGATCCTGAGGCAAGAGGAACGAATTCTCGTGAAGTATCTGAGACACGTCTTGGCCGCAACGGCCGTTCTTTCACTGCCCATAGTTTCCGCCATTGCGGACAGTCGCGACCGCTCAAGCGAACCGGCAGTGATGGGCTATGTCGAGAATGTTTATGTCGGCAAGCTCGGCCTGGAGATGAAGGGCAAGCTGGATACCGGCGCTGATTCAAGCTCTGTTTTTGCCCGTGACGTCCATATCTACAATAAATCTGGCAAGGACGACTGGGTCCGGTTTCGTCTGGTCGGCAAGAATGGTCGCACAGTGCGATATGACCAGAATGTCCGTCGCTTCGCGCTGATCAAGCTGAAAACCGGCGGAACCATCCGGCGTCCCGTCATCCACTTGCCGCTCTGCATCGGCGGCGTCAGTGGACTCGCTGAAGTCAATTTGGCTGACCGCGAGGATTTCGAGTACGACTTCCTGGTAGGCCGCGAGTTCATGGCATCCCGCGTGCTTGTTGATTCCTCTTCGACATTCATCGCCGAAGGCAGCTGCGAAAAAGACGACAGTGAATAGTTTTACACATACCCGACTACTTGCGCTGGTTCTGGCCGCTATCGGCCTCGGCATATTCGCAACCAAAGTTCTGCAATTGGACTATCCCCTGACGCCCGGCGAACGGACGACCACATGGGATTTCGAAATCTACCTCGATTTCGACACGAGCAACCAACCCGTCCGACTGGAAACCTATATTCCGTCGAACAGTGAAAACCGCAGGGTGTCTCAGGAGCAATTCTACAACGGCGCCTTTGGTCTGCGCCTGAATGCGCGCGAGGGTGATGGCCGGACCGCGATCTGGACTTACCGCTATCCGAATGACCGGAAAGTGCTCCGCTACCGCGCGCGCCTGCTCGGCGAAACGCTCGCTAGCCCCTTGCCGGAAAGCATGCAGCGCAAGCTGCGCCGCGCCGCGCCTGAAGCCGAGAATGACCTTGAACGGCAAGCCTTCCTGGTCTGGTCGACAGATCTGCGCCGGCGATCCGCTGACGATGAATCTCTCGCCGATCTGGTGTTGGAAGAGATATTCGTGGACGGCGATGTCGATGAGGTGGAAGCGCTCTTGTCTCCCACACTCACCCGTCAGATCGCCCGCCTTGCGCTCGCACGTGATGTGCTGACAAGTCAGGGAATTCCAGCGCGGGTCGCTAATGGTGTTTACATGGACCAGGCACGCCGACGGGCCGAAATCCGTCACTGGCTTGAATACCATGCCGATGGAGCCGATCGACGCTACTTCCCCGGCCCGGACCCCGAAGAATTTTTCACGATCTGGCATGGCACGAATGATTTTATTCGCGCGGAAGGCATTTCGGACCTGGACCTGCAAGTCAGCCTGCAGCCGGTAAACGCAGACGTGGCGGATGTCATGCAGCGCGTCGCCAAAGCAGAAGGCTCGGCCATGCAATGGTTCTCCTTCAACCGACTGCCCATTACCACTCAGCTGGTCTATCAGGTGCTCGTCACCATCCCGGTTGGCATTCTGATGCTGGTCTTCCTGCGTCAGTTCATCGGGCTCCAGACACTCGGCACGTTCATGCCCGTCCTGATCGGAATTGCGTTCCGTGAAACCGCTCTTGTGAATGGCGTGATCCTGTTCACCGCACTGATCGCGCTGGGCCTCGCTGTGCGCTTCTATCTAGAGAAATTGAAGCTGTTGCTGGTGCCGCGATTGGCGACGGTGGTTGTGTTCATTGTTATCTGTATGGCTGTGATCGCCCAGATCATGGCGAATAACGGTCAGCGCATCGGTCTATCGATCTCGCTGTTCCCCATGGTCATTCTGACGATGACGATCGAGCGTATGTCGATCGCATGGGAAGAATACTCAGCTACAGAGGCCATCAAGCAAGGCATTGGCAGTCTCATGGTGGCGGCAGCATCGTATCTGGTGATGACCAACACGCATGTCGAATATCTGATGTTCAATTTCCCTGAACTGCTTCTGGTGATCATGGCGATCTGCCTGCTGATGGGGAAATATACCGGCTTGCGCCTCAGCGAGTTGATCCGTTTCCGTGAACTGGATGACCGGAAATGATCGGACGCTACCGGGCATTGCGACGTGCCGGACTGCTCGGAATCAACGAGCGGAATGTCCGGCTCGTCAATGAGCTCAATCCGAGGCGACTGATCCGGCTGGTTGATGACAAGCGCGAGACGAAGCGACTTGCGAACGCAGCCAATATTCCCACACCGGAACTCTATGGTGTGATCGCCAACCCGTTCCACATGCGCCATCTGGAATCCTATCTCGACAAGCCGGATGGCGTGGTCATCAAGCCCGCCAATGGCTCTCAGGGAAATGGGATTCAAGTGCTGATGGAGCCAATGCGTGGCGGCTGGCGCCGTTCCAATGGGCAGCGCGCCCTGCTCGAAGACATCCGTTTCCACGTCAATAACATCCTGTCGGGCATGTACAGCCTAAGCGGCCAACCGGATGTGGCGATGTTTGAGTACCGGGTGAAGTTCGACGAAATCTTCAATCCGATCTCATTCGGCGGCGTACCGGATATCCGGATCATTGTCGTGCGGGGCATTCCTGCCGTGGCCATGGTGCGTCTGCCGACCGCAGAATCTGACGGTAAGGCAAACCTCCATAAGGGCGGCGTTGGTGTCGGATTGGATCTTGTGACCGGCAAGACACTCAGCGGCATGCAGAATGGCAAAACCACTGACATCCATCCTGACACGGCAAACCCGCTGCGGAATTTCTCGGTGCCACACTGGGACACAATGCTCGAAATGGCAGCAAAGGCCTATGATGTAACCGGGCTCGGCTATCTCGGCGCCGACATCGTACTGGACAAGACCAAGGGGCCGCTCCTGCTGGAGCTCAATGCCCGTCCCGGCCTGGCGATTCAGGTCGCCAACCGGATCGGCATTCGCCCCCTGTTGAACGCGACTCTGAAGGCAGACATTGAGGGCCTGGATGCACTGGCCCGTGTCGAGCTCGCCAAGAGGCTCTACCGCAACCATGTCCCGGAACCGACCTTTTAGGCCAAGTCAGAATTCATAGTCGGGCAGCGAGTTGAAAGCCAGTTTCAGCGCGTCTCCCCAACGCGAAGAGATCGCCGTGAAATAGGGGTCATTCTCTTCGACGCGTCGCTTCTCAGTGACTTTGTAAATGTCTTTTTCAATCGTCTGCAGATCAAGCGGCATCCCCACCGAGAGGTTTGCCTTGAGTGTTGAGTCAAATGAGACGTAGAGCAGTTTTACCGCTTCTTCGAACGTCATGTCCGGGCTGAAAGCTCTCAGCAGGATCGGTCTGCCATATTTGGTCTCGCCAATCTGGAAGAAAGGCGTTTCGTCGCTGGCCTCAATGAAGTTGCCTTCAGGGTAGACCAGGAACAGACGCGGCTCCATCCCGGAGATCTGTCCCCCCACGATGAGCGTCGCGCCGAAAGCCGCCTCTGATTCCGGCCCTCCATCGCCCTGCGTGCGGATGACCTCCTTCACCGTGTCTCCGACCAATCTGGCAACCTGAAACATTGTATCAGCTGCCATGATACTGGGGTTTCGTTCTTCCGGCGCCTTCAGGCGCTCATCCAACAGGCTGATCACGGCCTGCGTGGTTGCGAGGTTTCCCGCAGTCAAAATGGTGATGACCCGCTCGCCGGGCACCTCCCATGTGAACATCTTCTGAAACTTCGAAATGTTGTCGATGCCCGCATTGGTGCGAGTGTCCGACATAAAGATGAGCCCCCGGTCAAGCCGAAGCGCAACGCAATACGTCACTTGATGATTCTCCGATCAATATCTCGACTAACTTTACTGCTGGACTTGAATGGAAACCACGAGATTTTCCGCACCCGCGCCATAGACCAAACCTCTGATGGGGGCCGCGTCGCTGTAATCCAAGCCAGTCGCTACCTGTATGTAGCGCGCATCCGGGCTAATACCATTGGAAACATCAAACCCCGTCCATCCAAGGCCATCGACCCAAGCCTCCGCCCAGGCATGGCCGGCGTCCTGGTCCACCCTGTCCGTCATCATCAGGTATCCGCTGACATAACGCGCAGGATAGCCAAGCAGGCGCGCGACCGTGATGAATATGTGCGCATGGTCCTGACAGACCCCCTGCCCCTGCTGCAGCGCATCTTCTGCCGTGGTGCGCGAGTCTGTCTCATTGGTCCGGTAGGCAACCTTGTCCGCAATTTCCACCATCAACTCATGCAGGACGCCAATATCTTGTGACGGGCTTCGACTGAACTTGCCCGCCAATGCCCGCAATCCTTTCGCCGGCATGGTGAGTTCGGTCGGTCGCTGGTAAAGCCAGAGCGGCACAAGCTGACTGTGCCCCCCCATGACACCGGACGTGTCATGCGTCTCGACCTCACCTTTTACACTTACCGACACGCTCATGACGTCCGGCTCCAACTGGATCAGATCCACCAGATTTCCATGATGGTCGGTATAGCTTGTTTCCCAGTGCGCCCCTTCAATCGACACGTCCCAAGACAGGATTGATTGCGACGGAAGGCTGATCGGCCGTTTGCGAACCTGCTGGAGCGCATAGGACACGCCATGTTCGTATGTGTAGGTTGATGAATGGTCTACGGTCAGTCGCATGTCATCACTCCGCGAACCTGAAATCTGTTTCGATCTGCGCCGAGAGGGATGCATTCCGCCTCAGGAAGTCCGACAGGAATTCGTGCAATCCGTTTTCAAACACGCTCTCAATCGTCGTGGCCGTCAAGCTCGCCTCAAGAGACTCGGCAAGATCATGGGTCCCCAGCCGTTGGCCATATTGCCGGAACAGACAATCCAGTTGGTGAGTGATCGTGTCGTAACAATAGGCCAGCGAGCGCGGCATACGTGTGTCGAAGATCAGGAAATCGGCTATCGCTCGCGGCGTGATGTTGCCGCCATTGAGCCAGTGGAAAGACCGCTCTGCCGAAGCCGACCTCAGGATCATCTCCCACTGCACATTGTCGAGCGACGAGCCGACCGAGGCGCTGGACGGTAGCAGGACGTAGTATTTTGTATCGAGAATGCGCGCCGTATTGTCAGCGCGCTCAAACATGATGCCCAACAGGATAAAATTATAGATGTCATTGCGGAGCATAGTGCCTGTGGTCGCGCCTCTTACCTGCGCGCCCTGCTGGCGGATCATGGTCAGGATTTCTGGCAGGTCCGTCTCGGATGGCGCACGCTTCAACGCATCGCGCACGGCCATCCAGAAGTCATTGATCGCTTCCCACATTTCCCGCGTCAGCGCGGTGCGGGTCATGCGGGCATTTTCTCGCGCCGCATGCAGCGTTGACATCACGCTGGACGGATTGCTGCGATCTCGCAGAGCGAAATCGGCAACCTTGTCGCCCGTGATTGTGTCATGACGCGCCAGATAGGCATCACAACAGCCCGCAGTGACGAGCACAGATCGCCACTCCTCCTCGCCCGGTTGGGTCCGGGTGAGCGCCATGCGGAAGCCCGCCTCGACAAGGCGGCTGGTATTTTCGGCTCTTTCCAGAAGCCGGGCCATCCAGAACAGACCCGATGCAGTCCTGCCCAGCATGACTTAGCCCTCCTTCAGGACCCAAGTATCCTTGGTGCCCCCGCCCTGGCTGGAGTTCACAACAAGCGATCCCTTTTTCATGGCAACGCGGGTCAATCCGCCGGGCGTGACCTCAACACCATCAGATGAAACAAGTACGAATGGGCGCAAGTCGACATGGCGAGGTGACAGGCCAGCTTTCGTCAGCACAGGCACCGTCGAAAGGGCCAATGTGGGCTGGGCTATATAATTGGATGGCTTGGCTTGAAGCTTCTTTCGGAAGGCAGCGATTTCCTTCTTGCTCGCTGCGGGCCCGACCAGCATGCCATAGCCTCCGGAGCCGTGAACTTCCTTGACGACGAGTTCTTCCAGATTCTCCAGCACATAGGACAAGGAGTCTTTCTCCGCACAGCGCCAAGTCGGCACATTCTTCAGCAGCGGCGCTTGCCCCGTATAGAATTCGACGATGTCCGGCATGTATGAGTAGATCGCCTTATCGTCGGCAATGCCGGTGCCCGGAGCATTGGCAATCGTAATGCCCCCAGCCCGGTAAACATCAAAGATGCCCGCCACGCCCAGCATGGATTCCGAGCGGAAATTCAGTGGATCGAGATAGTCATCATCAACTCGTCGATACAACACATCGATGGTTTCGTAGCCTTGCGTGGTTCGCATGGCGACCCGTCCATCAACGACGCGCAAGTCATGACCTTCGACAAGCTCAACGCCCATCTGGTCCGCCAGGAAGGCATGCTCGAAATAGGCTGAATTATGGATACCTGGCGTGAGGATCGCCACCGTGGGTCGGCCCGAGGCCTGTGCCGGTGCAGACCGTTCGAGCGAACGCCGCAGCGCCATCGGATACCCCGAGACACGCTGCACCGACATCTGCGCAAACAGTTCCGGGAACATCTTCAACATGGTCTCCCGGTTTTCCAGCATATAGGACACGCCAGAGGGCGTGCGGGCATTGTCCTCCAGTACAAAGAATTCGTTGGGGCCGGTGCGCACCAGATCAATCCCGACAATATGCGTGTAAATCCCTCCCGGTGGATCGAAGCCGATCATTTTCGGAAGAAAGGCGTCATTCTCGCGGATAAGGTGTTCCGGCAGGCGACCGGCGCGGACGATCTCCTGTCGGTGATAGATATCGTACAGGAAAGCGTTGATTGCCTTGACCCGTTGCTCGATGCCGCGAACCAGCAAGGCCCACTCGCTGGCGCCGATAATGCGCGGCACCAGATCGAACGGGATCAGCCGCTCGTCAGCTTCAGATTTTCCATAAACGTTGAAGGTGATACCGGTTCGCCGAAAGAAGGTTTGCGCATCCCGTGATTTCTTCAGCAGAGCCGAAGGGGTCGTGTTGTCA
This sequence comes from Hyphomonas sp. UBA3601, assembly GCF_002375605.1. Classification (NCBI taxonomy): domain Bacteria; kingdom Pseudomonadati; phylum Pseudomonadota; class Alphaproteobacteria; order Hyphomonadales; family Hyphomonadaceae; genus Hyphomonas; species Hyphomonas sp. UBA3601. The sequence goes on from NZ_DFME01000084.1 coordinate 10,761, forward strand.
AACCAGCCATTGTATCCGGCATAAGGCGCTCGCACGCCTTCGCCAAATCCATGCATCTCGTCGAATACGTCCTCACCATCAGCCATGGACCCAGCAACACACAAACGCTGGATAGTTTCAACAAACTCAGTCAGCGATCATGATGATCAATAGCCTGCGTTCGTACAAACTGCGCAATATCAGGTAACCGCTGCCCAAGGCTTGCTCAGCAGGGCCGCAGAATTGATGATTCCGACCATGCAGTAGGTTTGAGGAAAGTTCCCCCAAAGCTCGCCGGTCTCCGGATCAACATCCTCCGACAGCAATCCAACATGATTGCGGCTGGCAAGCACGCTTTCAAAGATTTCGCGCGCCTCCTCGACGCGCCCCACCCGGTAGAGCGCATCAATGAACCAGAAAGTACACGCCGTGAAGGCAGTCTTCGGTTTTCCGAAATCATCCTCGACCTTGTAGCGATAAACATGGTTTCCCATTCGAAGGTCGCGGTCGACAGCCTCAACGGTTGCGACATAACGCGGATCGCCTGCCGGGAGAAAGCCGATCTCGGCCATCAGCAGGACAGAGGCATCAAGGTCGGTACCACCAAAGGCCGCTGTAAACGCGCCGACGTCTGCACTCCAGGCCTTCTCCAGAATGGTGGCGTGAATAATGTCCGCCCGCTCACGCCAGTAGGCTGCGCGATTGTCGAGTTCGAGCCGCACGGCAATACGCGACAGGCGATCGCATGCTGCCCAGCACATGATCGCCGACGATGTGTGGACATGCGCAATGGTCCGGAACTCCCAGATGCCTGCATCCGGTGTGTCATAGACCGCGAATGCGCGCTCGCCCACGGGCTCAAGTTGTTCAAACTCGGCGATGCCGGGCTGCGCAAGCAGCCGGTGATCGAAAAAGGATTGCGCGACGCCGAGTACGACCTGGCCGTAAACATCGTGCTGTACATGTTCGGCGGCCTGATTACCCCGACGCACCGGTCCTGAATCGCGGAAGCCCGGCAAGTTCGGTGCGAGGTCTTCGGTCAAGTCTGCCTCGAGCCCGATCCCGTACACGGGCTGGATGTGACCGCCTTTGGAATGGGCCACAATATTCCGCACCCACCTCATATAGTGTTCCAGCGTCCCCATGCCTGAGAGCCGGTTCAGCGCTGTCACAGTGAAATAGGCATCCCGGATCCAGCAAAAGCGATAATCCCAGTTGCGTGAAGAACCTTCATGTTCCGGAATGGACGTGGTCAGCGCCGCCACAATGCCGCCAGTCTCTTCGAACACACACAGTTTAAGTGTTATGGCCGCGCGGATAACCTCATCCTGCCACTCGAACGGAACGGCAAGGCTCCGCGCCCATTTCGCCCAATACTGACGCGTGCGCTCCTCCCAGTCGCGTGCGATGACACTCGGGGAATCTGTCAGCGATTCGTCCGCCCCAAGAATAAACGTCACATCCTTGTCCAGAACGAAGCTTGTTTCGGTGAGAATATAGGAAACCGGCGCGTCAGTCGTGACTCGGAATGAAAACTCTTCATCGACGAACCGCACATGATTGACACCGCGTATGGGCTTGAGCCGACGCCCTCCCCAGTCAGTTTCCGGCGTCAGGGAGATTTTCAGCTGTGGCGTGCCCGCGATAACTTCAAACCGTCGCACCAGACTGACGGGCCGGAACGTGCGACCCTTGCGTTCAAACCTCGGAGCAAAGTCGACGATCTCCAGGATGGCGCCATCTTCAGACTCCATACGCGTGCGCAGGATGGCGGTGTTCCGGTCATAGGACTGCGTACGCTTGGACAGGCCCTCCATCCACACACTGAATGAACCGCCACCGCCCAAAAGCTTGTTGAAGACGGGCTCCCCGTCAAAGCGTGGCAGGCAGAACCACTCATAGTCACCGCGCGCATTGATCAGGCCCGCAATGGTTCCGTTGCCAACAATTCCCAGATCGAGACTCATACTTCTCCCAACACTTGTTCCAGATAGGTAGCGACGTCGCGATGAGACGCCAGCCGATAGTTTGCCGCGCTCTCGCCTTCTCCGACCTTGATCGACCAGCCACCGAGCTTATTGGCCACAAGGAAGGCGTCTTCATCTGTCTTGTCGTCGCCAATCATCACCGGCAGGCGCCCAGCGAACGGCGCAGTCTCCATGGCAGCTTGAAGGCAAACGCCCTTATTGGCCCCACTCGGCTTTGCCTCAAGCACCATCTTTCCCGATTGCAACGAGTAATCTTTGTACTGAGAAATTACGCTACTGATTTCGTGAGTGAGTTGCTCACTCTTTTCAGGTGCCGCACGATAGTGGATTGCGAGAACCGGCCCTTTCTCTTCCAAGCGTACACCATCATGCACGTCCACGACGGATGAGATGCCGGAGAGCAGAGACTTGGGCGCGGACGGCACACCTTCGGTCATTGCCGCGCCAGGCGCGGCTGATCTCAGGCCATGATTGCCGAACCTCCAAAGCGTATCGGGCACACGTTTCGACAAATCTGTCAGGTCACGGCCAGAGAGAATTGCCAATGCACCATCGAGCTTTTGAGAGACGCGCATGAGAACCGAATCCAGACCTGACGCCAGAAACACGGCATCTGGATCATCCTGAAGCGGAGACAGCGTTCCATCAAAATCCAGGAACAAGGCGACACCCTGGTCAAGCGCCGGCGGCATGACAGAGGAATTACTCATGCAGGCACGCCCTCAAACGCCGTCATGAAGCGGTGGCGCCACCAGTTGATGTCCTGCTGGGCAATATTGTCGAAGAGCTTCTGCCAACGGTCCTGCCGCTCGTCGAGCGGCATCTCTATGGCCTGCTTAACGGCTTCCGCGATGGCCGAGCTGTCATATGGATTGATGATGATCGCCTCCTTCATCTGCTCTGCCGCACCGGCAAATTGCGACAGGATCAGAACACCCGGGTCCTGAGGGTCTTGCGCGGCGACAAACTCCTTCGCAACAAGATTCATGCCGTCCTGCAAGGGGGTCACCAAGCAGGCCTTTGCGAGACGGTAGAGCCCGGCGATTTCTTCGCGGTCGTACCCGCGCGCCAGATATCTGATCGGCATCCAGTCGAGGTCGCCATAGTCGCCATTGATCCGTCCGGACAGCGCATCAAGCTGTTCACGGAGCTGGGCGTATTCCTCGACGACAGACCGTGAGGGCGGTGCGATCTGAGTGAACGAAATCTTGCCGTGTAATTCCGGATACCGGTCGAACAAGTCGGCCATACCTTCAAACCGCTGCGGCAGACCCTTTGAATAGTCCATCCGGTCAACCCCGATGACGAGGTCGCGTTCACCTAGAAAACGTGACAGGCGGGTCGCCGCCCGGTCTGCTGGCTCCTTGGTTGCCGCCGCAGCAAAGCCCTCACTATCAATGCCAATAGGACAGTGCAGCAGGTGGACAATGCGGCCCTCTACTTTGAACTTCCCATCCGGCTGTTCCTCGGCCCCGAATTCTTCTTCGAGGTATTGCGCGAGATTGGCGAGGTCCTTGCGGCACTGAAGGCCGACCACGTCATAGGCGCAAAGTCCCTTTGCCAACTTGCGGTGTTCCGGAATGGCACGGAACACTTCTGGTGCGGGAAAGGGAATATGCAGGAAGAAACCACATTTTCCCTGCCACCCGTCTTCCCGCAAGATGTCGCCTAGCAGCAGGAAGTGGTAATCATGGACCCAGACAATGTCGGCTTCGTCTGCTTGGTGCCGTACGATTTCCGCAAACTTCTCATTGATCTCGACATAGAACCGATAATACGCGGAATCGAACACGGCCAGATCAATCCGGTTGTGCATGACCGGCCAGAGCACACTGTTTGAATAACCGAGATAGAAACCGTCAAACTGGTCGCGGGAATAGTCAGTCAAGGCGAACTCAACGCCGTCCTCTGCAGACCGTTTCGCGCGGTTGCTGGGAAAGTCGAGAATACGGCCGCTCCAGCCAATCCAGAGGCCCTGTGTGTCGGCGAGCGTATCCCAAAGCGCAACTGCGAGCCCTCCGGCTCGGCTTTCCTGTCCAGCCGCGGTACGGTTTGAGACTGCGATCAGTCGTGAGCCTTTTGAAACTTTATGTTCTGTCATTGCCCATCCTGTCTCACCCCGTCTAACGCGTGACGCATCACTGCCAAAGGCATAGCGCTGTACCTGAGTGCAGAAACCCCCACCCTGCTCGCTTTGTGAGCACTACCATAAATCTGAGTAGCGCGGAGATGGTTCCCGCCAAATCACAGAACTAGCTTGCTGGCAGGAAACTGTTGGCCTGTGCCATGCGCCATTCTTGCGCAAGTTGGGTTTCATCCGGGGCATTCAACAATTGTCCGGCCCGCACAAGCTGGTAGGCGCGTTCCGCGGTGTAGGCGATGTCCTCGGTCACGCGATGCATCACGTGACGCGGGGTCAGCTCGGACGGATGTTCACATCCTGCGGCACCAACAACCTCCATCAATGCCTTGACCGTATTTCGTTGGTAGTTCCTGACGCGGATCGCCTTGTCGGCCACGACCAATCCGCGCTGGCGCGCTTTGTCGGATGTCGCAATGCCGGTCGGGCATGTATTGTTGTGGCAGTTCAGCGACTGAATGCAGCCGAGCGAGAACATGAAGCCACGCGCCGTATTCACCCAGTCAGCTCCCAGCGCCATGGAAGATGCAAGGGAGAAAGCGCTGATCTGTTTACCGGAACAGGCAAGCCGCACATCACCCTTCAAACCCGTCCCCACAAGTGCGTTGCGAGCCAGCACCAGGGCCTGTCTCAAGGGTGCACCGACATGGTCAAGAAACTCAGCAGGCGCTGCGCCAGTGCCCCCTTCCCCACCATCGACCACCATGAAGTCAACCCGCAACCCAGTTTCCAACATGGCTTTGCAGATGGCCAATGTTTCCCAACGATTGCCGACAGCAAACTTGATCCCGACCGGTTTGCCACCTGACAGCTCGCGCAGGCTCGCAACAAATTCCAGCATCTCGATTGGCGTCGAGAAGGAGGAATGCGCGGGCGGCGAAACGCATGTTTGTCCAACTGCGATCCCGCGCGCCTCGGCGATCTCATGTGTTACCTTTTCTCCCGGCAACACGCCGCCATGCCCCGGCTTTGCGCCTTGGCTCAGCTTTACTTCAATCATCTTGATCTGTGGGTCAGAGGCCGTGTCCGCGAACTTGGCCGCATCAAAAGATCCGTCAGCTGCGCGGCACCCGAAATATCCAGAGCCCAGTTCCCAGACAAGATCGCCGCCGCCCTGACGGTGGTAACGTGACACGCCACCCTCTCCTGTGTCGTGATAGAAGCCACCCAAGGATGCGCCTTGTGACAAGGCTTCAATTGCGTGCGCGCCGAGTGAGCCAAAACTCATTGCAGAGATATTGAAAACGCTTGCCGAGTAAGGCTGCGATGTTTCCGGCGCGCCAACCAGCACACGCGGGTTTGCCTCTTCCGGATGTTTCGCCGCTATGGAATGCGCCAGCCATTCATAAGGCGGTTTGTCGATATCAAGATGGCTGCCGAACGGCTCAACGGACGAAACATCCTTTGCACGCCGATACACCAATGTGCGCTCTTCATGATTGAAGGGACGCCCCTCCGTTTCACTTTCGACAATGTAGGCACGCAGGAAAGGTCGCAACTCCTCCGCGACCCATCGAATGCGCGCGAAAAGCGGAAAGTTTCGCCAAAGACTGTGTCGACGCTGAAGCACATCATACAGACCTGTCAGGGCCAAAGGGATCAAGGCGACAGCGAGGTAGATCAACCAGCTGTGCTGTCGCCAAAACACAAGGCATAGCGCCAACAGCAGAACAGTTGCGAGCCAAGGCAGGTAACGAAACATTTTATCCTCACTTCACGGCCAGTATCGCCATTGGGTGTGAACTCCTCGCATAGAGAGGTCAATCAATCGTATCCATACGCTTCCAGCGAACCGCCCAAGACGGCATATTGGTCATTCAATCCGTGCTCACACTACTTCGGGATATTGTTGCACTACCGAAAAGGGGTTGGCAGGCTGTGGAAAAACGGGTCAGTGTTCAAACAGCGTTTCAAACTGATTCGTGTTGTGAGCTGCGTAAATTTAAACACGCCCGTCCGTCGGGCCCATTGAGGAGACACTCCCATGGCAAAAGCAACCAAAGCCAAGAAAGCTGCGGCGCCAAAAAAAGCTGCTGCACCCAAGACAACGAAACCAGCCAAGGCACCTTCACCGAAGGAAGTCCTGATGGAGAAGTACATCACTGACCTGAAAGACAAGGTTGGTGAGACACGCTCTGACATGGCGCTTCTGGATGCAGCCGTCAAAGCCTGTGGGCCGACGATCTACAAGGCCGATTCCGCAACCGTTGCTGCTTCCGACAAGGAAGAGCTGGGTCGCATCAAGAAGGGCTTTATCGCAAAGAAGCTTGGCGTTACTGACGACGCAAAAGCCGATGCCGCGATTGCGGATGCTGTTGCAAAGTACGGAAAGTCCGTTCGCGCAAAGCATCGTCCGGTAATGTATTACCTGATCGCGAAGGCGCTCAAGAAGGGCTCGGTCCTCAAGGGCTAAGCACTCTTCCCTCACGGGAGAAAAAGAAAGCCGGGAAGGTTGTAACCTTCCCGGCTTTTTTTGCGTTGAATGCTGGATCAGTATCCAGCAAGGCGCGCGTAGCGATCCCTGTGCCAGCTGGCAGAACCATAGAGCGCTTCCTGTACGCGAGCCCGCTTCATGTAGAGGCCAGGGTCTGCATCATCCGTCATGCCAATACCCCCATGCATCTGCACGCACTCGTTTGATACGAGATGAATCAATTCGCCGGCGCGCGCCTTGGCCAGACTTGCCAGTTCCGCAATATTTGGCTTGCCGTCATCAACGGCCGCCAGCGCAGCCGCAATGCAGGAACGCGTCAGCTCCAGCTCAGTAAACATCTTTGCGGCACGATGCTGCAATGATTGGAACGATCCAATCAGTTGGCCGAACTGTTTCCGGTTGTTGAGGTACTCCAATGTCATCTCAAACGCCGCATCTGCACTTCCCAGCATTTCCGCCGCCTGGCCGATCGCCGCCCGGTCCAGAACCGGCTCCAATACGTCTGCGCCTTTGTCCACTGCGCCGATGACAGCTGTTGCCGGAACCATCACATCTTCCAGCACGACATGAGCCGCGCCGTGAGAGTCGACGGAGTTCAGCGCTTGGATAGACACGCCCTTTGCATCCGCCGGAACCATGAACAGCGTAAGGCCGTGACGGTCACCTGCTTCGCCAAAGGTACGCGCCACAACAATCAGCATCTCGGCATGATGAGCGTCCGGCACAAACCGCTTCATGCCGTTCAACGTGTAGCCTTGCCCATTGCTCTCCGCCTCGGTGGCGACGCCCAGCGGATTGAAATGCGCAGTTTCGTCGAGCGCCAAGGCAAAACTGGTTGCGCCCCCGGCAATCTTGGGCAACCATTCCGCCTGCTGTTCTGCGCTGCCGCCCAGCTGCAAGGCGCTGGCCGCGATCAGGGCTGTCTGGAGAACCGGTGTTGGCGCCAGTGTACGGCCTTGCGCTTCCAGAACCTGGCCAAGTCCGACCAGGCCGAAGTGTTCACCACCTGGCTCATCCGGAATGATCACACCAAAGAAGCCGAGTTCGGCGAGTTTCTGTCGTGTCTCTGCGTCTACGCCATTTGCTCCACTGTCGCGCAGTTGGCGCAGGCGAGTCACTGGCATTTCGTCACGCGCGAACGCCATAGCGGTGTCGCGCAGCATTTCCTGGTCTTCCGTCAAAAGGAACGTCATCTGAATATCTCCGAAGCCTTGCGTTTTTCCCTGGTGTTTATTGCATCACGGCGGACATTTTCCGCTTCGCGCCCCACGAGCAGACCGGCCAAACCGGCCGTACTCCAAAGGGCGCTGGCAGCGAGAACCAGCCGGATGTTTGTCAATTCGAGGCGCGCTGCCTCCATGCCTGCCCATACGTAGACAACGACAAGGGTCGACAACAGCGCAAGTGTCCACACAGCCACCTGCATAAGCCAGCGCCCACGGAAAAACGGAGCCAGGACTCCGGCCATGAACGGTGTGCCAAGAAACAGAATTATGATCTGCGTGGACGACATGCTTATTTGTGGTCCTTGAGACCCAGTACGCGTTTCGAGATCACGTTGAGATTGATCTCGCTCGTGCCGCCCTCGATTGAGTTGCCTTTCGAGCGAAGCCATTGGCGCGTAACCTTTTTGGCAGACGGGTCAAAGCCCTCCCCTTCCCAGCCAAGACCCTCAGTTCCAAGCGCCTCGACGAGTAGTTCGTGACGATCCTGATTCATCTTTGCAGCACCATATTTCAGGATGGAAGCTGTGTGGCCCACCTGCTGGCCAGCCTTGGCTTGTTCGGCCTGGCGCTGGACGGTTAGATTGAACGCCTTCGCATACATCTTGTGGTCCGTGATCCGTCCGCGTAGATCGCCATCGATGAGACGTCCCTCATTGTCGGTACCGATATGCATCTTCGCATATTCTTCAGGCCCAAGAATGCCGGAGCCTCCCGTGCCGCCAAATCCGCCAGCAGAGATGGAAGAGCGCTCGAACTGAAGCAGCCGCTTGGCGATCTGCCAGCCCCCATTCACGTCGCCGACCAACTGATCCTTCGGCACCTTGACGTCGGAAAAGAAGGTTTCGCAGAATGGGCTTTCACCCGAAATCAACTGGATCGGACGCGCCTCAACGCCCGGGCTCTCCATGTCGAACAGAATGAAGCTGATGCCTTCATGCTTCACGCTCGTGTCAGTGCGAACGAGACAGAAGATCCAATCGGCCTTGTCGGCGTAAGATGTCCATACCTTCTGTCCGTTGATCAGGTAGTGATCGCCCTTGTCTTCGCAACGCGTCTGAAGGTCGGCAAGGTCAGACCCCGCGCCGGGCTCTGAATATCCCTGACACCAGCGCGTCTTGCCTTTCACGATGTCCGGGATGAAACGAAGTTTCTGCTCCTCGTTGCCAAACTCAAGCAAGGCCGGGCCAAACATCCAAAGGCCAAAGGAGAACAGCGCCGGGCGCGCCTTGATGCGGCGTAGCTCTTCCTGAAGCACACGATTCTGCGCGCGGCTCAGTCCGCCGCCCCCATATTTCGCTGGCCATTCAGGAGAGGTCCACCCCTTCTCGCCCATACGCTCCAACCAGAGCTTTGCTTCGGGATTCTTGAACTTTTCGCGCTTACCGCCCCAGACGATCTCGTCATCCTTCATGGGCGTGCGCATAGACGGCGGACAATTCTCCTCAAGCCATTCCCGCGTTTCTGCACGGAATTGCTCTAAATCGACAGATTCATCATACGCCATATCGGACTCCTGAAGGGGCAACAGAACTTTGCCCAACCATATGCCCATCAGATAGCACCGCCAAGCACTGACCTAGCGTTAGAATTGGTGCGCGCCTCCCGCGCCAGGCACGCCCTCTCGAGGCGTTTTGACCCAATAATGTGGTCTGCGCGCCAAGCTGTAGAGGGCTCTCGCCATCGCGAAGAACTGCAGCGGCCAATAAAATGGCAATGTGATAAGGTCTCGCATGCGTATTGCGAAGGAAGCCGACGGCACTGTGAGGGCGGTCACAGCACCAGCGGCATAAGAAACGGCAAGCATCGCCCAGCTGATGCGGCTTAGGTTGGCATCCGGAGACACGATACAGACCACGCACCAGACCAGCCAAGGAAGGTGAAAGAGCGCAGACAGAATGGAGGCGCCAAGCGTCAGCTGCATTGAGACAAAGCGCAGCGCCCCCATTTCACGTGCTGCAGTGACGGGTTCGCGCATCAGCACCAACCAAGTCTGCACGAAGCCCTTCAACCATCGCGACCGCTGACCAAGCCAGACATTCAGATGCTGTGGCGGTAGCTCAACAGTTGATGGGGCGATGAC
>NZ_DFME01000143.1:0-704 GCF_002375605.1 Hyphomonas sp. UBA3601
TCCTTGTCCATCACGATCACCGCCGCCGTGCCCAGGCCTGATTTAAGGTCCCGCAGTGTGTCGAAATCCATGTAAGCGTCCATAATCTGCTCAGCCGGCACCATCGGCACGGACGATCCACCGGGGATCACCGCCTTGAGATTGTCCCAACCACCCCGGATACCGCCGCAGTGATTATCAATCAGCTCACGGAAAGTGACCGACATTTCTTCTTCGACATTACATGGCTTGTTCACGTGCCCGGAAATACAGAACAGTTTCGTGCCCGCATTGTTTGGACGGCCAAATCCGGCAAACCACTCAGCACCGCGGCGAAGAATGGTCGGAGCCACTGCAATCGACTCGACATTGTTTACTGTTGTTGGGCAGCCATACAGGCCAGCATTGGCCGGAAACGGTGGTTTCAGCCGGGGCTGTCCCTTCTTGCCTTCAAGGCTTTCCAGCAAGGCTGTCTCCTCGCCGCAAATATAGGCGCCGGCCCCGTGATGGACATAGAGATCGAAATCCCAGCCATTCACATTGTCCTTGCCGATCAGCTTAGCCTCATAAGCCTCCTTGACGGCTTTCTCGAGCGCATGCCGTTCATTGATATATTCACCACGTAGGTAGACATAACATTTATGGGCGCGCATCGCGCGGCTTGCCACCATGCAGCCCTCAATGAGCAGATGGGGATCATGCCGCATGATCTCGCGGTCTTTGCA
>NZ_DFME01000143.1:779-1504 GCF_002375605.1 Hyphomonas sp. UBA3601
ATGATCTCGCGGTCTTTGCAGGTACCGGGCTCGGACTCGTCAGCATTGACGACGAGATAGTGCGGTCGATCACGCACTTCCTTCGGCATGAACGTCCATTTCAGACCGGTCGGGAAGCCAGCGCCGCCGCGACCACGCAGGCCGGAGGCCTTGATCTGGTCGCATATCCAGTCTGGCCCCTGATCCAGCATCTCCTTGGTGAGGTGCCAGGCGCCGCGTTTCTTCGCCGCTTCGAGGTCGGGTGAGTGCAAACCATAGAGGTTTGTGAAGATGCGATCCTTGTCCTGCAGCATGGCCTAGTCCTCATCATCCTTGCTGGAGGCAACTTGCCCCGCATCGACCCGCTTCGAGAACTCGGTCTCGCCACCCGTGGCCAACTCTTTTGCTTGCGCGATCCAGTCTTCCCGCTCAATGCGACCCGGGAAGCTCATATAGTCTTCAACCCAATCAACATTGGCTGGCGTCCAGTCCGCGATCTGTCGGAAGGTGAAGATGCCGAGCTCATTGAGCGCATCTTCGTTCTTAGGGCCGATACCTTTGATGCGCTTCAGATCATCATGGCCTTCAGCAGCGATCGTGACCGATTCCGGCTTTTCTCCGGAAACAGCAGCAGGCGCAGATCTCTCGGCGGTTTCTGTCTTCGAGATCAGCGTCGTCTTGCCGGTGTTATCCTTTTGGGGGACTTCACGTTGTGTGTTCGTCGGCGCGGATTCCGCTGGCTTGCC
>NZ_DFME01000143.1:1760-2588 GCF_002375605.1 Hyphomonas sp. UBA3601
GTCAAATCTTCGAAATAATCGTCATTCACCTGAACCATCGGTGCATTCACGCACGCGCCAAGACACTCAACTTCTTCCCAGGATAGACGGCCGTCATCGGTCACGAACATTTGCTTGCCGATCTCGGTCTGGCAGACCTCCTTCAGCTTTTCGGCGCCGCGCAACTGGCAAGGCGTCGTGCCGCAGAGTTGGATGTGGTACTTTCCGACCGGCTGCAGACGGAACATCGTGTAGAAGGTCGCGACTTCATAGACGCGGATATACGGCATCTCCAGACGGTCGGCGACTTCACGCATTGCAGGCTCGGATAGCCAGCCACTATTGTCCTTTTGCGCCAGCCACAGCATCGGGATCACCGCAGACCGCTGCTTGTCAGCCGGGTACTTGCCGCGCCAGAACGCAATCTTCTCTTCGGTCTCGGGCTTGAACGCGAATGTGTCGCCTCCAGCCTCCATGTCAAAACGGCGTAGTGCCACTACTCGCCCCTTTTCGAAAAACAGCGACGGGCTTCATCCTTGCGAGGATGTTCGTCAAAAAAGCGTGTCTGCGCAGTACTCATCGGTCGATTTCCCCGAACACGATATCGAGTGAGCCCAAGATGGCGGACACGTCCGCCAGCATGTGTCCTTTACTGAGATGGTCCATCGCCTGCAGGTGCGGATAGCCCGGCGCGCGAATCTTGGCGCGATACGGGCGGTTCGTCCCGTCTGAGACGAGATAAACGCCAAACTCGCCCTTCGGCGCCTCGATAGCGACATAGGTCTCGCCTTCCGGAACATGGAAACCTTCAGTGTACAGCTTGAAGTGATGGATCAGCGCTTCCATCGA
>NZ_DFME01000143.1:2699-3504 GCF_002375605.1 Hyphomonas sp. UBA3601
TGATGGATCAGCGCTTCCATCGAATTCTTCATTTCGGCGCGACGCGGCGGCGCAAGCTTTGAGCCTGGCACGAGGACGGGCCCGGGCCCCTCCTTTGACATCAGGTCAATGCATTGCTGCATGATCTTCACCGACTCGCGCATCTCTTCCATGCGGCAGACATAGCGGTCATAATTGTCGCCATTCCGACCAACCGGAATTTTGAAGTCGAGCTCGGAATAGCATTCATAGGGCTGCGCGCGGCGAAGGTCCCAGGCAAACCCGGACCCACGCACCATTACGCCCGAGAATCCCCACTCCATGATGGTCTTCTCATCAACCAGGCCGATATCGACATTGCGCTGTTTGAAGATACGGTTTTCGGTGACCAGGCTCTCGATGTGATCGAGCTTTCCGGGGAACTGCTCACACCATTCCGCAATATCGTCGATGAGGTTCTGCGGCAGGTCCTGATGGACGCCGCCAGGGCGGAAATACGCGGCATGCATGCGGCTGCCGGAGGCGCGCTCATAGAACACGCACAGTTTTTCACGTTCTTCAAAACCCCAGGTAATCGGCGTCAACGCGCCTACGTCGAGGATCTGCGTTGTTACATTCAGCAAGTGCGACATGATCCGGCCGAGCTCTGAATAGAGCACGCGAATCAGGCTTGCCCGCCGGGGGACTTCGACGCCCAGCAGCTTCTCGACTGCCAGGCACCAAGCGTGCTCCTGGTTCATGGGGGAGCAATAGTCCAGCCGGTCGAAATATGGCATTCCCTGCAGGAATGTCTTGTACTCCAGCAGCTTCTCGGTGCCGCGATGCA
>NZ_DFME01000027.1:0-9664 GCF_002375605.1 Hyphomonas sp. UBA3601
GTCAATTGCGCCGCACTGTCGGAGACCCTGCTGGATTCTGAACTGTTCGGGCATGAGCGCGGGGCCTTTACCGGCGCGACCGAAATGCGGCGAGGCCGGTTTGAACTGGCCGATGGCGGTACGATCTTCCTCGACGAAATAGCCACCGCCAGCGCGCAGGTTCAGGAAAAATTGCTGCGTGTTGTCGAGTATGGCGAATTCCAGCGGGTGGGCGGTTCAAAAGTACTCTCAACGGATGTTCGCATAGTGGCCGCCACAAACGCCGACCTGCCGGGCATGGTGGAGGCAGGCGAATTCCGCGCCGATCTTCTGGACCGACTTGCTTTTGACGTCATTACCCTGCCGCCGCTGAGGGCCCGGCCCGGTGATGCCAGCCTGCTGGCCGACCATTTCGCTCGGCGTATGGCAATTGAAATGGCGCAGGATTTCCCCGGTTTTGCCCCCTCGACCATTGCCGCTATCGAAGCTCATGACTGGCCCGGCAATGTACGTGAACTGCGCAATTTCGCACAAAGGCTCGCACATCGCGCCATGCTGATGGCACCGGACGAACCGGTCTTGTTCGATCCGGCCGTACTCGACCCATTCGATTCTCCCTGGCGCCCGACTGGCTCCGGCAAGACAGGTCACTCCGAGACGCTTCAGGCCGACCCGGTACGCATTCGCGACAATCCAGAGATCGCCGCGGATTTCAGCGCGCAGGTCGCCGCTTTCGAGATGCAGTTGATTGACGAAGCCCTCAGCCTGTCACAAGGCCATCAGGGCCGCGCCGCAGATTTGCTGGGACTCTCCTATCATCAATTCCGGGGTCTTCTGAAAAAGCATGACTATGGGCGCAATGCCGGTAAGCCGGCCGATCCTGAGGCTGGCACCCCCATCAAAGGACCTGTGAGGGCCATGTAGGCCTCGCTTCAGTCTAAACTTGCGAAACCCTTCAACTGTTCGATCAGCCGCGGGTAATGCACAGGCTTTGTATGGATCGGACTGTCGGCAAGCCCGTCCTGCAAGTCGGCTTCGTTATTGCCGGTGACAAACACGAACGGAATTCCGAATTCCTTCAGGCGATGCGCCGTAGGAAACGAGGCAACCCCTCCGAGATCCATATCGAGCACAGCCGCATGGATTGACCCCGGCTCGATGAGCGCTTTGGCGTCCTCATTGCTCGCAACAGGCCCCACCACTTCCATGCCTGCATCTTCCAGTTGCGTCTTCATATCAAATGCGATCAGGAAGTCGTCTTCCAACAGTAATATCTTCGGCATAGTCCCCCTACCTTCTAGCTGGAAAGCGAAATTGAGCTTTTAATCCTTTCGGGTCAAAGGTTAAGTTCGATTTCCCACCAAGAGCGTGTGACAGACTCTGTTCGATAAGCACACTGCCAAAGCCTTTTCGGCTGGGAGGCACCACCGGCGGACCGTCTGTTTCGACCCAGTCGATGATCACGTCAGGGTCATCCTCCGTCTCTTCTATGAACCAGCTGATGCTGAGCCGTCCGCTATCGTTCGAAAACGCACCATACTTGGACGCGTTCGTGGCCAGTTCGTGCAGGATCAATCCGAAAGCGTGTGACCCTTGCGGCCCCAGCACAAGCGGCGGCCCCGTCATTTCCAGCCGCGTGCCATCAGCGGGCGCATAGCCAAGAACCTGATCCCGGATGAGACGAGAAATATCCGATGAGTCCTGCGTCGTGGATACAAGCAGGTCATGGCTGGCCGCGATGGCGCGCAGGCGCCCGGTGAATGATTGGCGAAAGCCTTCAAAGTCTGTCGCCTCCCGCAGCGTGTGGGCGGCGATGGCCTGAATGGTCGCCAGCGAATTCTTGACCCGGTGATTCAGTTCACTGAGCAACATTTCGCGGTGTGCTTCGGCCCGCTTGCGTTCCGAGATATCCACTGCGGACATGACAATATCTGTCACCTGGCCGGATTCGTCGAAAATGGGCGCCAATTGCACGTCTACCGGTATCAGCAAGCCTCGAGAATCCCGGATTTCAGCATCGAACCGCATACGTCGTCCCGCTTCTGCCTTGGCAAAGGCCGAGATCAGGCGATCCTGCATCGCGCGCGTGTGAGACCATGCCGGATGCTGCCAGATCGGCTTCCCGACAAGGTCCTGGCTCGCCGCCCCGGTTAGTCGAAGGGAGGCTTCGTTGATTTCCAGCAGGATTCCACTGGGTGTGGTAAGTCCGATCATCGAAACAATGCCATCGAGAATGGTGCGCTGGCGTTGCTGGCTTGCATGCAACTGGAGTTCGGCCTGCTTGCGCGCGGTGACATCCTGAAATGACACAGCGAAGCCGTCCCCGACCCGAGCGACCGTGAAGCGGAACCAGCGCGGAACGCCATTGTCTGGATAGTAGAGCTCTCGCCTCCAAGGCGTTCCGGTCTCTACCGTGTTGCAAAAGACGTTGAACAGACCTCTTGCAAAGGCCTCGGGCATGACTTTCGATAGCCGCTTGCCGATCAGGACATTCGCCGAGCGCGCCGTCAGCTGTTCTGCTGCGGGATTGACGAACTCCCAGACGAAATCCTCGATCTCACCGGAAACGCCGCGCTGACTTCGCAGGATCATGAATCCGTCCGGGTTGGTCTCCTGCACGATGCGGAACCGGGTTTCGCTGTCTGTTAGCGCCCGGCTGATGCGCTTCTTTTCCGTTATGTCCTGAAGGATCGAAATGAAATAGGCGACCGTGCCATCCGGATTGCGAATGCAACTGACCGAAAGCAGGACCCAGACAATCCGGCCGGACTTGTGGTAATAACGTTTTTCGATCCGATAGGTCTCGCGCCTGCCCTCAAGCACCTCGTTGAGGAGCCCGACATCCAGATTCAGATCATCCGGGTGAGTGATGTCCTGAAACGTAATCTTGAGCAATTCGTCGCGCGGATAGCCCACAATTTCGGAGACGCGCCGATTGACGTTCAGCCATTGTCCCTGAGGGCCCACATGCGCGATCCCCACGCTGGCATGCTCGAACGTGGCCCGGAACATGGCATCACTTTCAACCAGCATGACTGCCGGTTTATTCGGTTCCTCGGGCTCACCGGTCGACATGCCTTGAGTTCATCCTTGATGGAGAGTTATTAATTCAGGTAACTACGCGAAGATGTAAATCAGGTTACCCTGACTGTACTCATCATAGGTCATTGTAACCATGTAATTTTTGACGCCAGACTGCACGCAGGGCGTTGCAGGCGCATCCTAGTGTGGCGACGCCAGAATACATATTTCACACGCAATGTATCGCTCGGCTCTTGAGGCCGGTTCTTCCCCTTCCCAAGTCAGGAAAATGAGGAATTCGATTCGCCTCATCGGCAATTCTGCGCCATACTTGAATCCTGAAAAAACAAAGGAGACCGCCCGTGCAGATACAGATTACTGGCAAGCATATGGATCTCGGAGAGGCTCTGCGGAGCCGCATCGAAGACGGACTGGAGGCGGCAGTCAGTAAGTATTTCAACCGAACCGGCGACGCTCGCGTTTTCGTGTCCCAACAGGGCCCCTTCGTCGAAGTTGACTGCAACGTGCACCTGCCCTCTGGCATTATCCTCCAATCGACCGGCAAGGCGGAAGACCCTTATGCGGCGCTGGAAAACAGCCTCGACAAGATGGAAAAGCGGGTGCGTCGCTACAAGCGCCGACTGAAGGACCATCATGCCGGTACATCGGCTCCAATGCCGAACGAACTGGCTCCGGAAGCCGTGTTCCAGGTGAATGGTCACGATGCCGCCGAGGAAGAGCATTACGAAGAGCCGGATGACACACCGCTGACTGTCGCGGAAACATCGCACTCAATTCGGACAATGAGTGTCTCAGAAGCTGTTATGCAGCTCGAACTGCAGGAAGTGCCAGCCCTAATGTTCAGAAATGCTGGCCATGACGGGCTTAATATGGTCTACCGCCGACCAGACGGTCATATTGGATGGGTGGATCCAGCGAACGTCCCGAGGAACTAGTCCGGAACACGGAAAGTAACTTCATGGCGACTGATTTGACATCCCTGCTCACGGGCGGGGTAATCATACCATCTTTGGAAGCGAAAAGCCGCAAACAGGCAATTCACGCGCTCGCAGAGGCTCTTGCCGAAGCGACAGGCATTGGCCTGCGTGAGATTGAGGATGCCGTAATGGAGCGCGAACGCCTCGGATCGACCGGTGTCGGCGAAGGCGTTGCCATCCCGCACGCCCGTCTTGAGGGCGTCGACGCACCTGTCGGAGGCTATCTGAGACTGGTCCACGGCGTCGATTTCGAAGCGATTGATGATCGCCCTTGCGACCTGATTTTCATGCTGCTGGCTCCGAAATCTTCGGGCGCTGACCATTTGCGGGCCTTGGCCCAGGTAAGCCGCACATTCCGCCAGAGCGCCGTACGTGACGCCTTGCGCGAAGCGAATACGGAAGAAGAAGTCAAAGCGATTGTCTGCCGCGAAGCTGTCGAACAATCTGCCTGAGACACGCCTGACTTCACTGACATGAAAAAGCCCGCCGAATATTTCCGGCGGGCTTTTCGTTTGGATGTCGACCGAGCGCCGATCAGCCTTCGCTTGGCTGCTGCTCAGAGAAACCGCGCAGCTTCAACAGCGGTTCAATGGTTGGGTCGGAGCCACGGAAATTCCGGTACAGCTCATCTGCTTCGCGCAGACCGCCAGATTCATAGACCCATTTCTTCAGCCGCGCCGACAGTTCGGGATCATAGATGTCGCCCGTATCGCGGAACGCGGTGAAGCCATCGGCATCCAGAATCTCGGACCAGAGATAGGCGTAATAGCCTGCCGAATACCCACCCGCGAAGATGTGGCTGAAATACTGGCTGCGATAGCGCGGTTCGATCTCCGGGATCAGGCCGTATTCCTCCAGCACTTGTTGCTCAAATGCCCGGGCATCGGTGATTTCGGCGGCTTCCTCCGAAGTCAGCATGTGCCAACGCAAGTCCAGCAGCGACGCAGCGATGAACTCAGTCGTCTTGAACCCCTGATTGAAGGTCGCAGCAGCGTTCATCTTGTCGATCAGTTCGAGCGGAATTGGCTCGCCGGTTTCGTAGTGATTTGCATAGGTTGAAAGCACTTCGGGGGCGCCAGCCCAATGCTCGAGGATCTGGGCGGGGAATTCAGTATAGTCACGAGGACCATCAACACCGGAGAATGTGGAATAACGGATCTGCGTCAGCAAGCCATGCAGACCGTGGCCGAATTCGTGGAACAGCGTCTCAACTTCGTCAAACCGCATGAGGGTCGGCTCGCCCTCGGCCGGAGTGATCAGATTGAGATTGTTGGTGATGATCGGGCGAATATTGTTGCCATTGACGTTGGACGTGTCGCGGAACGAGCTCATCCACGCTCCACCACGCTTGGAATCGCGGGCATACATATCGACCATGAACAGGCCGAGATGGTCACCGGTTTCCGCATCCTTGACGTCATACGCGGTCACAACCGGATTCCAGCCGTCAACCTCGACCGGCTCGATCGTGATACCGAGCAGTTTGGAGGCAACATCGAACGCCCCGTCCCGCACAGCACCAAGTTCGAAATATGGTTTCAACGCATTGTCATCGAAGGCGTAGAGATCCTGGCGGACCTTTTCGGAATAGTGCCACCAATCATGTCCGGCAATCTGGAATTCGTCGCCTACCATGTCTTGCATGGCCGCGCGTTCTTCCTTGGCACGCTCGAGGCCCGGTTCCCAGACGCGGAGCAGGAACTCCTCTGCGCCTTGCGGCGTCTTGGCCATGCGCGTTTCCAACTGGTAGTGTGCGTGGGACTTGTATCCCATCAATTCGGCACGCTTGGCACGCAGCTGGGCAATCTTGATCGCGAGCGGGCCATTATCGAACTCGCCCTCGGACGCACGCAGGCGATAGCCATCGAACATCTTCGCGCGCAGATCGCGGTTCTCGCTCTGCGTCATGAAGGTCTCGTAGACAGAGCGATCAACGGTCAGGACCCACTTGTCTTCGCCGTCGACTTTCAAGGCGCTTTTGAAATCGTCTGAAAGGCCGACAAGCTCTGCCTCGTCAGTGACCTCGATCTTGAAAGCCTTGGTCGACAGGAGCAAATTGCGACCGAACTTGGTGGTCAGGCCCGACAATTCCTCATTGATCGCGGCGACCTCGGTTTTGACTTCCGGGGAAAGGTCCGCGCCATTGCGGACGAATTCGCGATGGACAAGTTCCAGCAGCCGCGCATCCTGCTCGTCCAGCCCCAGCCGATCACGCTGGCTGTAGACGGTCTTAACGCGCTCGAAGAGATCCTGATTGAAATTGATCGCGTTCATCTCGCGAGTCAGCATGGGCCAGATTTCAGCCTCCAGCTCGCTCAGCGTGTCATTGGTATCTGTATTTGTGATGTTGCCGAAAACATTCAAAACCTTGTTCAGCGACCCACCGGCGACGTCAATCGCGACGATTGTGTTCTCGAATGTCGGCGCGTCCGGATTGTCGACAATGGCATCAATGTCCGCACGCAACTCCAGAATCGCCTTCTTCGTCGCCGGCATGTAATGCCCATCATCGATTTCGGCGAAGGGTGGGACGCCATAGTCGGCCGTCCACTCCTGACGGAATGGATTGCCTGCGAGTTCCTCATCACTGACGACAATCTCCGGCAGCCCGGTCTCGCTGGCGGTCGCCTCGGTTGCAGCGGGCGTTTCCGGGGTTTCCGCTTTCTCGCCACAGGCGGACACGGCAAGGGCGAGCGCAGCAACGCTGCCCGCGAGCAATGATTTTCTGGTCATGGGATCCTCTCAGGTCAGTTAATGCCGTTTAGCGATAAATCACGGCAAAAACCAGACCCGTCGCGGCCTATTTCGGCAGGCGGGCTACGACTTCATGATACTCGGCCAGGGTTTCTTCGAGGATTTGAGCGACGGGCTTGACCGCGTGAATCCGCCCTGCGACCTGCCCCGTAAGGGCAATGCCAGCTTCGAGGTCTCCGTCGAAATAGACTTTCTGCGTCCCGGCAAATTCTCCGAAAATATTCTCCACGCCCTCCTTCAGGAGGCGCTCTGTACGCTCCGTACTCAAGGCGCGCAGTGCCGGCCCCGGACCTGATCGGTTCAGGAACACGGTGTCGGTCGCATCCGCAGCAAAGATCGCGTCCTTCCAGTTCTGGTGCACCGGGCTCTCTTCCGAGGACAGGATACGCGTACCCATCAGAACACCTTCCGCGCCAAGCGCAAAGGCAGCGGCCATGCTGCGCCCGTCGGTTATGCCCCCTGCTGCAACCACGGGAACATTCACATGTTCGCAAACCAGCGGGATGAGAACCATCGATGCAACATCTTTCGGGTTCTTGAAGCCGCCCCCTTCCCCGCCTTCGACAATCAGCCCATCCACGCCAGCTTCAATCGCCCTTAGCGCGCCCTGAAGCGATGGGACGACATGGAACACGGTGAGGCCTGCCTCCTTCAGCATCGACGTATACTTCATCGGATCGCCCGCAGATGTTGTGACGAACTTGATGCCCTGATCGATGATGAAGTCGACAATGTTCGGGTCACGCACGAAGGCCTGGGCAACATTCACACCGAACGGTTTGTCCGTCAGGTCGTGCATCTTGAGGATTTCCTCGCGGATCACATCCAACTCGCCAGAAGACGTCTCGATGATGCCCATGCCACCAGCATTCGAGAAGGCCGAGGAGAGTGGCGCGCGAGCGATCCAGCCCATCGCGGCCTGAATGACGGGCTTCTCGATTCCCAGCATTTCGGTGATGCGGGTTTGGACGGGTGCTGTTGCCATGTGACTTCCTCCATTTTGCCGATAAAAGAAGGGGGAATGGCGAGGCCTGCAAGCCCTTGCCTTGCGTCAGTGCCTGCGGGCGGGAAGACTTGCCAATGATCTTGAGACCGCCACGCCTGGATGAATTGCCATACTTGTCGGACCTGTGCCTGCGATCAAAGGCGGTGTGGGACTATGACGAAGCCATGCTGGACGCATTCAAAGACGAACTCACGCTGACCGAGGACGACCTGGAATCGGACGTCATCATTGTGGCGGAGGATTTGCGCGGTGTGGCAGGGGTAGCTCAACTATCTTTTGATGAAACCGGATCGAGCTATCTGGACAAACTGTTTGTCGAGCCGGTCCGGCTCGGCGAAGGCACCGGAAAGATGCTGTATGTCTGGGCGTGCCGGTATGCACAGGGCTCCGGAGCAAAGGAGATGGTCATCGAGGCCGATCCGGATGCGGCGCCCTTCTATGTCCATATGGGAGCAGAGCCGGCCGGAGAAGCCGAGTCTGGCTCTATTCCAGGACGTTTGCTGCCCCGACTGGTGCACAAGCTGTAGTCTCGCATGTCTGACACCCAGCCGCCCCCGCCACAAATTCTCGTCGATGCAGATGCGTGCCCCGTCAAGGACGAGATATACAAGGTTGCACTACGCCATGACACGCCTGTGGTGATCGTTGCCAATTCCTATATCCGCATTCCCGAGCACAGATTGGTCAGCCGCAAAATCGTGTCAGATGGCTTCGATGCGGCCGATGACTGGATTGCGGAAGCTTCCACACCAGAGTCAGTCGTCATCACAGCGGACATCCTGCTGGCCGACCGCGCCCTGAAGGCGGGCGCAGCCGTCATTTCCCCGAATGGAAAGCCCTTCACGGATGCCTCAATTGGCAATGCCGTGGCCGTGCGCGCAATTCATTCCGATCTTCGTGCAGGCCTCGGCGACGGCATCGCCCGCGGACCAGCCCCCTTCTCCAAGTCGGATAGGTCGCGCTTTCTCTCAGCTCTGGACGCAGCCCTCGTCGCGCTGAAGAAAACCCGCAGCTAAGTGTGAGCCGATTGTTACCGGAGCGCGGAGATACTTGCCCTTAACGCCTGAAGTGCTAGAGCCTCGGCATGAACGGCATTACTCTTCACAAGGGCGACCTGCCCGCTGGTATCGACTTTGGCCCTGTTGTGGCGGTGGATACCGAGGCAATGGGCCTGAACCTGTTGCGCGACAATCTCACGCTCGTCCAACTTTCGTCCGGGGATGGCACGGCCCACCTGGTACAGCTGGACCGGGACTATAACTGCCCGAACCTCAAAAAAGTCCTGACCGACCCGAAAGTGCTCAAACTGTTCCATTTCGCGCGGTTTGACGTATCGATGATGAAACGCTGGATGGGCATCGATTGCGCGCCGATCTGGTGCACCAAGATCGCCTCGAAGCTGGCGCGTACCTATACGGATCGCCATGGCCTGAAGGACGTCGCACGCGAAATCGCAGGCGCTGACATGTCCAAGGCCCAGCAAAGCTCAGACTGGGGCTCAGCCGAACTGACCGACGCGCAACTCCAGTATGCCGCCTCTGACGTGCTTTACCTGCACAAGATCAAGGACGGGCTGGAAGCCATGCTGAAGCGCGAAGGCCGGCTGGAACTGGCCGAGGCCTGTTTTGCATTCCTGCCAATTCGCGCGACGCTCGACTTGTCCGGGTGGGCAGAAACCGACATTTTTGCGCATAGCTGACATAGTCGTCATGCCTTCGCCGCTTTTGTTTCGGAGCATGGGCCGCTAAACGATTACTGTAGTTAAGAAAACAGGCAACCGCGTATCCATGGACGCCGTCAAGCATCACGATCCGGCATCATTATGGGCTCCGCGGCGCCAATTGACGCTGGACCAGGCCCGCAAGCGGTCTCAAGGCGTGCGCCTGTTACGCCTCGCCTTTTCGGC
>NZ_DFME01000027.1:9725-20757 GCF_002375605.1 Hyphomonas sp. UBA3601
TCGATTGGCTTGTTTCTTGGATATATTGTGCGCAGCGCTATCGCGAAGGATGCGACACCTGTCCAGGTGGCGCAGGGTGAAACCGTCACCATGCTCAATCCGCGTTTTTCAGGTCGGGATTCGGTCGGGCAGAGCTTCAACATCACGGCAGATGCGGCGCGACGGCGCCAAACCACCGGTACACTGGTCGATCTCGTCAATCCTGTTCTGTTGGACCAGACTGGAAGCGAAATCCGCGCACCATCGGGGATGTATGACCGTGATGCCGGAATTCTGGAACTGTATGAGGATGTCCGCATCGCGGATGCCAATGGATTCACCTTCATGACATCTGGCGCGCGCGTGTTCGTCGATGAGGGGCGCGTCGAAGGTCTTTCGCCATTGCAAGGCAGAGGGCCTCTTGGCGATATCAGCTGTGACTCGTATGAAGTTCTGGAAGATGGCAACCGCGTCATCTGCAAAGGCAATGTCAAAACGGTGCTCTACCCTGCCCCGGAAGACACAAATGAAACGATTGAAGGTGAGACAGATGGCTCTCAATAGAATTCTTGTTTCGCTGACCGCTCTGGCAGCCTTCGCAATGCCGGCCGCCGCGCAGATCTCTTCTGAAGGCGGCCCGATCTACATCAATTCGGAACGTACCGAGAGTCTGGAGCGCGAGCGCAAGGTGCTGCTGATCGGCAATGTCGATATCCAGCAGGGCGATGCCCGCTTGCGCGCGGATACGGTGACCATGATCTTTGCGGAAAAGCCGGCTGGTACGACGCAATCCACCAGCGTCGGCGGCGGTTTCGGCCAGGTCAAGACAATGATCGCCGAGGGCAATGTCTTCTACATCACGGCAGATATGAAGGCCAAGGGCGATCGCGGCGTATATGATGCGGCCAGCGATATCATTACCATGACCGGGAATGTGGCCCTGTTGCGCGAGCGCGACGTGGCCGAAGGCGCCGTATTACGGGTCGAGATCGGCAATCGCCGGACAACGCTGGACGGGGGTGACGGACGCACCCGAATGGTGATTGATCCGGACAATCAGTCAGGAAACTGAAAAAATTTTGGCGCGCACGTGAAGCCGATCTTAAGTATGTAAGGTTAAGCCTGTTTCCGGGTGGCAATATCCCAGTAGATTGAGGGAATTCAGAAAAGATGACGGATTCGGCCGAAGGCCTTGTCGTAAACAGCATTGCCAAGTCTTTTGGCAAGCGACAGGTCGTGCGGGATGTGTCTCTGAGCCTTCAACGTGGGGAAATTGTCGGCCTGCTTGGACCCAATGGGGCCGGCAAGACGACCTGCTTTTACATGATCATGGGCCTGATCGGCGCGGATTCCGGATCGATTTCCATCGATGGCGAAGACGTGACCCGTTTACCCATGTACCAGCGCGCGCGCCTTGGCGTGGGCTATCTTCCACAGGAAGCCTCGATCTTTCGGGGCATGACGGTGGAAGAAAATGTGATGGCCGTCGCGGAACTGGTCGAAAAAGACCGGGCAAAGCGTATGGCACAGGTCGATAGCCTGCTCAGCGAATTGCATGTGGAACATCTTCGTGGCCAGGCAGCCACGTCGCTATCCGGGGGCGAACGCCGCCGGGTGGAAATTGCCCGTGCGCTCGCATCGCGTCCAAGCTTCATGCTACTGGATGAACCGTTCACCGGTATCGACCCGCTCGCCATTTCCGACATTTCCGATCTTGTCCGCTATCTCAAGCAGCGCGGCCTGGGTGTTCTGATCACGGACCACCAAGTGCGCGAAACCTTGCAGATCGTCGACAAGGCCTATGTAATGTATGAAGGTGAAGTCCTGTTTGATGGGACGCCGCAAGACGTGCTCACCAACGAGGATGTACGCAGGGTCTATCTGGGTGAGCAGTTCGCCGCTTAGGAAAAAGGCGCGGGCTTGGGAATGAAACAGTCACTCGACATGCGCCAGGGTCAATCCCTGATAATGACGCCACAGCTTCAGCAGGCGATCAAGCTGTTGCAACTGTCAAACCACGAACTGTCGGAATTCGTCGAAGCGGAGATTGAACGCAATCCCCTGCTCAACAAGGCCGAAGAAGAGGGTGCCGCGGAAAGCGACGCCCCGAGAACGGAAAATCGCGAACAACTTTCGCTGGATGACACATCTGGCCTCGGCGCGGCCCGCGAGCAACTCGATGCACCGGGTGAAGACGTCTATGAACCGGGCACAGGTTCAGATGCGGCGATGCCAGCCGGAAATTCCGGACCATCGGCAACGACGGACTGGTCCACCGCCAGCAGCGGCGGCGGATCCGGGGAGGACTTCGATTATACCGCAAATATAAGCTCCGAAATATCCCTTCACGAACATTTGCACACACAGCTGAACCTGGCTGGCCTTTCAGCGGCCGACCGACTGATCGCGGCCCGCCTGATCGACGAAACCGACGATACGGGATATCTGCGCGCCGATCTGGAGGAAGTCGCCACGGCGCTCGGCGCTGACATCGCGAATGTCGAGGCCGTATTGGGTGTATGCCAGGGCTTTGATCCGACGGGCGTCATGGCGCGCTCGATACCGGAATGCCTGGGCCTGCAACTGAAGGAGCGGGGTCGATATGATCCGGCCATGGAAGCCATGGTCAAGAATCTCCAACTCGTTGCCAAGCATGACCTGAAAGGCCTTGCGGATATCTGCGGTGTCGACAAGGAAGATCTGCTCGACATGATGACGGAGCTGCGCCAGCTGTCACCGAAGCCGGGTTCCAGCTTTGCCGGCGATGCATCGGTCGCGGTGACACCAGACGTTTATGTGCGCGAAATGCCCAACGGCATGTTTGCCGTTGAGCTGAATTCGGAAAACCTTCCGCGTGTCCTGATGGACAAGGCCTATTATGCCGAAGTGACGGCCTTGCCGATGCGCGACAAGGAAAAGGAATTCATCTCCGAATGCGCCGCATCGGCCACATGGCTGATCAAGTCGCTAGACCAGCGCGCCCGCACCATCCTGAAAGTCGCCAGTGAAATCGTCCGCCAGCAGGACGCGTTCTTCGCGCATGGCGTCGCACATTTGCGACCGTTGAATCTGAAGCAGGTCGCAGACGCGATCGAGATGCATGAATCCACGGTCAGTCGCGTGACGACGAACAAGTACATGTCGACCCCACGCGGCCTGTTTGAACTGAAATACTTCTTCTCCGCCTCAATCCCTGCAACAGGTGGCGGCGAAGCACATTCAGCCGAGGCAGTCCGCCATCGGATCAAGAATCTCATTGAGAACGAGAAGCCTGATGATGTGCTGTCGGACGACCAGATCGTCGAAATTCTGACAGGCTATGGCGTGGATATCGCCCGCCGCACCGTCGCGAAGTATCGCGAAAGCCTCAACATCCCGTCCAGTGTCCAGCGCCGCCGCATCAATCGCGCGAGCGCCTGACCCCTATTCAGTCTCCGGGACCGGCTCGAACATCGCGTTCAGATAGGCCGCAAGGCGCACACCGCCCTTGCTCATCTGCTGGTTCAGGATTGGCCGCGCCATATAGGCGTAGTCGTAGGACAGGATTTCCGATTCCGGATAGATCGTGTCGCGAATGGCGGCGCTCTCATCGGCCCATTGTCCGGGCGTGGCCGCGCCCCACTCGCCCAGGTCAGCCGGCGTGATTTTCTGAACCAGCCAATTGGCCCATTCGGTGTAGGAGAGCTCTTCATACTGAATGAGCTTCTCGTCCCAGACCTCGTGCAAATTCGACATTTCCTCGAAGAAGACGACATCGACCCAGTTCCCGCCCCGGTCGGTCCCGTTGCCGGCATGGAGCGGCTGCTGGAGGTCCCCGACAAGGTGCACAATGAACCGAAGCGCCAGTTGGCGCTCCTCAAGAGACGCGGCAGGATCGAGCACGGTGGCCCGAAAACTTGCAAGCGCCGTGATGGCGTCTCCGTTCGCGGGCGGTGTCACATCCGCATAGGTCTGCCCTTCAGGGATCGTGACATAATGCCAGGGATTGGCTTCCGAGCGCCAGAAGGAGTCTGGATTGGAACGCATATAGTCTGGCCAGTCGGATGCTTCGGCAAGACCTTCGGGTCCGAGAATGTCTTCGATAGCTGTTGCAGCGGGTTCGCTAAGATAGGTCGTCGCGACCTCCCCCACGATGCGGTGGCCGGTCTTGCCCCAGGCTGAGGCCGGAAGGGCGAGCGCCGTCACCGCGAGCGCGCTGGCAATCAATCGAAACATGGGGAAACCTCCAACCATCAAAACCTAATTCCAGAAAGCCCTAGCGCGACCATGCGTCAATTGCATGAAGACGCCTGCGCCCGCCAATCAGAGATATGGATCGAGATCGACACGCTTCGGCAAACTCGGCTGCGCGCCGGGCTTCGTACACGCAACAGCGCCCGCAGCCACCGCGAACTCCAGCGCCTTCTGAGGAGACTGGCCCTCGATCAGGGCCACGGTCAGCGCCGCGGTGAACGTGTCCCCGGCTCCGACCGTGTCGACCACGTTCACTTTCGGGGGTAACGCCTGAGCGATCTGCTTGCCATCTTTCCAGAGCGTTGCCCCGTCACCGCCAAGCGAGATCGCAACATACGCATCCAACTGGTGTAACGCCCCGCCATAAAAGGCCGCTTCGGTCTCGTTCACGCTGATCAGGTCCGCTTCAGCTAGCAATGCGTCGGGCACGACCATGGCCGGAGCAAGGTTCAAGCTTACGAATCCGGTGGCCTTGCGCGCTGCTGCAAGCAACGTGTCTGCGCTGACTTCCAGAACCCCCATCATGTGTTCAATCTCGACGAATTCGACATCAGCAGGGCGCAACACGGCATTCGCGCCGGGGCAGACCACTATCTGGTTCTCGCCATCGGCAGACACCGCGATCAGCGCGACGCCCGTTGTTTCCCCATTCACGTGTTGGACTCCAGACAGGTCCACGCTGCCGGCCTGCAACAGCTTCAAAGCTTCCTCTGCCATATCGTCCGCGCCGACAGCCCCCACCAGACGGACATCCGCGCCCAGACGGCGCGCCGCCAAAGCCTGGTTCGCGCCTTTGCCGCCGGGATGGCGGGCAAGCGTGGCACCCGTCACCGTTTCCCCCGGCCGAGGCAAACTCGCACCCGTCGCGACGATATCGAGATTGATAGATCCAACAATCGTGATCATGATGTCTCCAGCAAATCCTTCACCAACAAAAAGAAGCCCGCGGCATCCGCCTTGGTGATCCAGGTATGGCGACCCGTTTCCAGTTTGGACGGCCGGGTCTGTCCGAAACGCGCGCCCGATTCTGTTTCAACCGTCACGTCAGCCCTTCGGCCCTCGAACAGGTGCGGTGCAAGCAGGAATGCGATTGTGGAGGGATCATGCATCGGCGTGCGCTTGCCCTTCCATTTCTGTTCCAGGGCATTCGCCGCTTCCAGCAGCTGGACCATGATGCGCGGCCGGTCGCCCTCCAGTGTGCGGAAGGGAGCCAGATGGGAGTCGAGCGCCCGGACCTGATGTGTCACATCCAGAGAGAGTATTGTGGCTGACGTCTCGCTCCCCAGCACAACAGCCGCCGCATGGGGGTCTGCAAAGACATTGAACTCGGCAAAGGGCGTGATATTGCCGCCCTCGCTGTCAGCGCCGCCCATAAGGACCAGTTGGTCAATACTCTCCGCAATATCCGGCGCCATGATCAGCGCTGTCGCGAGATTGGTCATCGGCCCTGTCATCACGATCGACAGGCCCTTCGGCCCGGCGGCGCGAAGCATGTCGATCAGCGCGTTGACGGCATGCGCTTCGGCCAGCGGCGTTTCCGGCGCAAACGGTTCAAGCCCGGCAATCCCGCTTTCACCATGGAAATCCTCCGCAGTGACCGGCGTGCGCACCATCGGACGCGGGCACCCGGCATATACGGGGACCTCCCTGCGGTCCATCAAGTCGCACATCATGCGCGCATTCCGGCTGGTCAGATGAAGCGGCACGTTGCCGGCAACGGTCGTGATGGCACGTATGTCCAGATCTGAACTGGCCAGCGCCATCATTAACATGACGGCGTCATCCACACCGGGATCACAATCAATTATCAGGGGAATACGGGACATGGCGCTTCGCAGGATTCGGCAATCAAGTGACAAGACAGGCGACAATGCCTAAGCAGGAAGCCCGCACTTGGCCAGAGGATACCTGCGTGACCGACCCGTCCCCTTCCCTGATTGACCGACTTCAAACTGCCGCGAGCGCCGCGCGTGAACAGGCCCACGCCCCCTATTCCAAATTCAAGGTTGGCGCCGCCGTCTTGGATGAACAGGGCAGGATTTTCGCGGGCTGCAATGTCGAGAATGCGGCCTATCCATTAGGAACGTGCGCTGAAGCGGTCGCCCTGGGTGCCATGGTGGTTTCGGGCGGAAAGACTTGCTCGCACGTGCTGGTAATAGGCGGGGACGGAGACCTTTCGCCATGCGGTGGCTGCCGCCAGCGTATTGCCGAATTGTGTGATCCGGACTGCATCGTCTACGCGGTAGCAGCGGACGGGACCGCCCTGAAAGAGTGGAAGATGGCAGATCTGCTCCCGAACGCCTTTTCGTTTGATCGTTAGGTGCTTCTTTCCGCGTTCCGCGCAGCGTCTTTCGCCTGCAAGTCTGCGATCGCGTCAAGATAGCGCTGGCTCAGCTGCGGGCTTTCGAGGTTGAGCCCCATCGCTTCGAGCGCCATTTGCGTGTCCACCTTTTTCCGACCTCGCCCCACCAGCCGCGCCACCATGCGGCTCTCCGCAATCAGCTTGCCCTTGCTGTGAAACTGATGACGGAAACAAATATAGCAGTCAGCCCACCCAACCAGTTGCGTCGTCAGTTCGAATTTCTGAGGGAATTTCATCATCCGATAGAAGGTGATGGACTCGTGCTGGATGATCGGACTCCAGCCGCGCTTGCGATACGTCATCAGCGCACCGGTACGGCCCATATAGTTCATCGTGCCGAGATCGGTGAACGAGGAATAGCGCGAATTGGTCATGTGACCCAACGGGTCCTGGTCGCCTATCCAGACGGAGGAGCGGACTGTGTGAACATCCATCAGTCCGGTCCGCTTTTTCGTGAAGAAAGCCGGAAGGAAAATACGAAGAAACCTGAAGAACAGATTCATGGACTTACTCTAACCCGTGGACGCGTATCATGGTAAACAGAGATTTCGCTCTCAAGCACCAGATCACGCTGCGTAACAACTGCACCTTTGCTCTGAACGTCATGCAATAGAATGAAGAGCGCCGGTACGACCAGCTTTCGCAAGTCGCAGGCCAGAAACGTAGTAAATGCTCCGCAAGACAGAAAAAAACCGGCACATTCTGTGCCGGTTTAGTTCAGATGGAGAAGCACCATGTCGTTGCTTCAATAGTTCTATGCGTGACACGCAGAAGAGTTCATTTTTCAGGAAATGTCTTGGTTAACGCTTTCAGGTTCGGCGTTTACTTGCGACCTGCCATACAGGATCAGAAGCGCGACCAGACCAATCGACGTGCCTTGACTGGAAAAAAGTTCAAGCATGAGCGCGAAAAACCAGCCGGGAATCGATGTACGGGTCTGCGCTTCAACGAGAATGTCTCCCGAGCCCGTGCCCAGGAGTTCCGCATTTGCGGTCTCAATTCGCGCCAGCAGGTCGTCACGGCGGCGCGCCAGTCCGAGTTCATTCTGTGCGTCTCGGTAGGGCTTCTGGTGCGTTCGTTCGACCCGCTCGACCTCTTCTATATAGGCCTCCAATCCATCGACTGATCGGGTTTCTGGAGGGATGCCTTCCAACTGGCGCCGCCAGTCAGCGATCTGTGTGGCGAGCACGTCCCGGTTTGAACCAGCCCGGACAAGCTCTGCCTCGGCGGCCTGATTGTTGGCGGCGATGTACATTTGCGTGCCGACGATAGAAGTGCCCCCTCCAGCAAGGGCGAACAGCAAGGCACGAACCCCCTCTTTCATTCGGTGGTTGGCCGAATGCCAATAGAAGAAAGTGAAGCCACCGAATGAAATGATCGCCGCGATCACGCCGGTCCATCCCCAGACGCCCGACTGAAGCGGGTCGGCCACGGATTTGGAAAAGGCTTGATAGTTTGCAAAACCGGAGAGGCCCGCTGCCGCGAGGCCTGCCCCGAGGAAGACGAGGGCCAGCAATGTGATGATGATCTTCTCGCCTGTGTGACGACCCTGACGCGCCGCCTTGCGGGCTTGTTTGCGCTCCAGTCGTATTTCGGCGTCGGACCGGACCCGCTGCCCCTCCCCCAATTGCATCACTCTCGGCTCGGCGCGAACGACCGCGTGGGTTGCCCGGATCGGCGCTTCTGAGAATTCAGCATCCAGGATGGCGGGCGCCCGGGCTTCCTGGGCCAGCTCGCCGCTTTCAAGCGCGCGAACAAGCTCCCGGAAAGAGCCCGATTGACCACAATTGGCGCAATGGAACTTTTCGGTCAGCTGGTTCAGCGTCAGACTATTATCGCCGGCCTCGATACAGTCCGGGGTCAGGGGGCATGTACTTTTGAGTTCAGCTTCATCCTGACTGGAATCCAGATCCAGTCCCAGGTCCCGAAGGCGTTGCAGATCAAATTGGCGACGATCGTCTGCCATGCAGCGCCTCCCATACCAGCCCGGCACATGTTCCTGACGTGTTCTAGCGGGTTAGGAGCCAGTTCGTCACCCCTGCACCGCACGTTTCGGTCACAAGCCCGTCAACAATGCGGTTCCATCTTTACGACAACAGCTTTGAGGCCTTAAGTCTGTATTAATTCAGTCCGCTGGACACTCAGGAAAATCAAGGCCCACAGGATGTGAGGCTCTCAGGAGGACACTCAATGACGCTGCCGCGTTCGCTCGCCATTCCCAAGACGTGGAAGAATTTCAATTATGCGAGCTTCTTTTCAGCCTTCGGCTATCCGGCACTCGGCCTGGCGCTGTTCATCACCATGATCGTGCTTGGCGTTGCCCTGAGCCAATTGACCTTCCATTGGTGGTACGTTCCGCTAGCCATCGCCGTGATCGGCGCATCGATCTTCGTTTGTAATGCCGGCATCGGGCCGCTTCACCGCATCCTTCAGCATCGCGCAGGCGAACTGGCAATGCCCGGCCAGATCGTGACCATGATCAATCTCGTGATTGCCATGCAGGGCAATGTGAAGGACTGGGTGAACTATCACTCCCAGCACCATCGCTTTTCAGACAAGCCGGGCGATCCGCACAATCCGTTCGAGTCCAAGCGCTGGGCCTGGGTCGGCTGGATCCTTTGGCGTGATCACCGCGACACTCAGCGCCCTCTGGCAATGTGGTTGAAGAACCAGCCAGCTGTAGTGTGGATGGACCGTTTCTATAATGAGATCAGCCTCGTCGTTCATCTCGTGATCCCGGCCGCGATCTATCTGATCGTCTGGGCCGCTGGTGGCTCATTGCTGCTAACTGCGCTGATCCATGCGTCGGTTGTGATTGGCCGCGCCATTCAGTTCCATGCCACGGTTTATGGCATCAACGTGCTGGGCCATCTGAAAACCCCAATCTGGGCTGACCATATGATGGCGCTGTTGACAGGCGGCGAAGCCTTCCATGACCATCACCATGATGAACCAATCAGCGCGCTGCACCGTCCGCGTCGCGGCGTCTGGAACCGGATTGTCGACTATAATGGCACGATCCTTCTGGTCATGGAAAAGATCGGGTGGGTGCGGAATCTGAAAATCGCGCCCCAGTTCGCCTAAACTTCCAGCTCGGAAATCCTACGCCTATAGCAGCCAATATGAACAGCTGCTCATATTCACCGGGTGCGGACAGTCGTTCGCACCCGATTTCCTTTCTAACAACGCGTTAATGCCACATGTGTGCCCGATTTCGCCCGGAGATTAACATGCATCAGGCCGGGTGGCCCGATGTAGATTTCTGGACAGGGACGCACGCATGAAAAAGCTCATCACAACACTCGCCGCCGGCGCAGCCGCCATCGCCCTGATGGGGCCAGCCTCCGCCAAGATACCCGCACCGGAGCCGGACGATGATCCGGGGGCGGTGCATTCCTATATCCTGCTCGACCGAACAGGCTCAATGAGCAGCATCTGGGATGAAGCCCTCACATCCGTGAATGCGTATGCTGCGAGCGTTGGCGAGGCCGATGAAGGGGAAATCGAAGGTAGCGACATCAAAACCGATGTGACGCTGGCCATCTTCGATTTTCAGGAGAGCATGCAGTTTGATGTCTTGCGCGAGAAAGTTGGCGCCGAAGACTGGACGGATGTTACCAATGAGGAAGCCAATCCGCGGGGGATGACGCCCCTGTTCGACGCAATTGGCCGGATGGTATCGCTGGCCGAGGCTGACGACCCGGAAAAGGCTGTGATCGTGATCATGACGGACGGCCTGGAGAACTCATCTCGTGAGCTTACCCGCGATGGTGCCAAAGCTGCGCTCGACAGGGCCGAGGCAAAAGGCTGGGAAGTTGTCTTCCTCGGCGCAGAATTTGCCCGCTTTGACGATGCCGAAGCCGTCGGTGTTTCCGCCTCGAAAACGATGGCGGTGGGCCAGGGCTCAATGCGAGACTCCATGTCGGCGCTGGCCAAGAAATCCCGCGCCTATGGCAAGGGCGAGGAAGCAGAAATCATCTTCAATGACGAAGATCGCGCAATTGCTGACGAGGAAGGCGTTAAACAACGCAAGGGACAGTAAAGGGGACGACCGGGAGCCGGGCTCCCTTTCCGTCCTCGTAGCCCGCTTCCATTAAA
Organism: Hyphomonas sp. UBA3601; assembly: GCF_002375605.1. NCBI lineage: Bacteria > Pseudomonadati > Pseudomonadota > Alphaproteobacteria > Hyphomonadales > Hyphomonadaceae > Hyphomonas > Hyphomonas sp. UBA3601. The sequence continues at coordinate 20,398 of NZ_DFME01000027.1, forward strand.
GAGGCCCGCCCCCGAGAACCGGGAGCGGGCCTTTGAAGCGTTACTGAGACGGCGTGAGCCGATCAGCGCGGAGCCATGCGAATGGCACCGTCGAGGCGAACGTCTTCGCCATTGAAGTAGCCATTGCTGAGCATCTCACATGCGAGTGACGCATATTCGTCCGGGTTACCGAGACGAGCAGGGTTTGGCACCGAAGCGGCAAGCGCCTGTTTCACATTGTCAGGTGCGCCCTGCATCAGCGGGGTGTTGAAGATACCCGGCAGGATCGTGTTGACGCGGATCAGTTCGCGAGCAAGGTCGCGCGCGATTGGCAGGGTCATGCCGACAACACCGCCCTTGGAGGCGGAGTAGGATGCCTGA
>NZ_DFME01000137.1:0-300 GCF_002375605.1 Hyphomonas sp. UBA3601
CGCCCGCCATCAGGATCGGCTCGGTCAGCGAGCGATGGAGGGGGATTTCATAGCCTTCCGCCACTAGACCAGCGCTCCGCCGCCAAAGCTGAAGAAAGTCAGGAAGAAGCTGGTGGCGGCGAAGGCGATCGAAAGACCGAACACAATCTGGATCAGCTTTCGCATCCCGCCGCTGGTCTCTCCGAAAGCCAAGGTCAGACCGGTCAGCGTAATGATGATCACCGCGACGATCCGCGCGACGGGCCCTTCAATAGATTGCAGGATCTGATCGAGCGGACCTTCCCAGGGCATGCCGGAGCC